>JAATVP010000069.1 GCA_014523625.1 Nitrososphaerales archaeon TH5896 | reverse complement strand
ATATCAACTCGGATTATTCCAGAATCTTCGATTTAGCCAGATATCATTATCGAAAAAAATTCTCTTTCACTTTCAAACTTTATTTTTATGTCCTATTATTGGTCTCGTAGAGACATTTCCTGCTTTTTATTCCATTATAGAGTATATATTTAGAAACAACCGAAATGAGGGAACGCCAGTCTATGATTTCTACGTCATAGAGAAGTGAGGATTGATGAGCTCGCTTGTCTTTATACACACGCCCCTCAATTGATCTTATTTATCCAGTTGAATAAGGAGTTCAAGGATTGATTTAAGTCAGTACTATAATCTTTGCGCGCGTTTACGAAGACAATGGTTCAACATTTGGAAGTCTTATTGAAATAAGGCGTATCAAGAAGTCGTGAGACTGGATTCCTTTTTGGTTAATTTTCAATTTCTGCGCGCACAATCTACATAAATAGATACCCCATTTTTATGTCGCCTAACTCGACACTTGGATGATAATTATGACAGTCAAGAAAGAGAAATGATAACAGACGGTAACGACTGGTAAGGCCTTATTTATCTCGTGCGCGCAAAATCTATACAGTATACACAAGAAATGTCGATAGGATCTCAAACCCCTTCAGATAAGAAGAAAATGAAGGTTCTGGAATTATACCACTAAGGGTTATCTTATAGAAGAATTGCCTCACTGGTTCATCTGTCATTAAGAGGTGTGACTAAGTACATTCATAGAATTTCCAATAAAACAAAATCACAGTCAACGGTCTCAGTCATTGATGAAGTTGTTCTTCCAGTTTGACAGTTTCTTTTCCCGGTTGTAGATGTCTCTCATATGATTCCTTTATACTTTGATAGGTACGGCGTGGGGCCTCTCTAATAACACCTTTGGTTTTTGGCACACATTCGGTTCTACATTATCAGTTTGGGTAATTTTCGCGTCAGGGATTCTAACCGTGGTTGAAGTGGAGGGGGTGGGATTCGAACCCACGAACCCCTTAGGGACGGGATCACCCATCTGAATCATGTAATCTTGAGTCCTGCGCGGTTGACCAGGCTTCGCTACCCCTCCTCGATGCATGACTTGAAGCATCAGATGTTATTTCCAGTATACTGTGAAGGTACCTCGATAAAAATTTAATCAAATTCAAATTTGACCAAATGACATTGATTTGGGACGTAATATTTATTTTGGATGACCAACAGCTAATTAAAGAAATGAAGATAACCGAATTAACGCCTGGCATAAGGGGTGTAAGTGTAGAAGGTAAGATAGAAAGCGTAGCAGAGCCAAGGACCGTAAACCTAAGAGCGGGAGGCACTGCACGAGTCGCAGATGCGATCATAACAGACGATAGTGGAAGTATAAAACTGTCACTTTGGGATGACCAAATAGATATGGTTCAAGAAGGTGATACGGTCGTTATTGAGAATGGCTATACCCAAGCTTTTAGGGGAGATAACAGCCTAAACATAGGCCGTTATGGTAAACTTAGAAAGGTATAGCAATTTACGCATCTAGACGCCATAGAAGGGCATTCAAAGTTGGGGCCCAACTTTAGTAGCAGCTAATCTCCTTTAGCTGATATATCCTGTGTTACGAGGATTAGTTTGTGGGGTTTGCTCTCCGCCTTCAAACCTTCCACCGGAAGCCTGACCCATCTGCTGTTCAACCGTTTTTATCAACTTTTCTGTGTCTTTCGCTCTCGCATCCAGGGCATCCATACTTATCTTTACCCGCAGTCTCGAAGTCAAAACTTCCAATAACGACCTTGACGCTTTTGCATCAACAACATAGCCAGAGGTCTCGCCCAATAAACAAGTACCTTTCATCCCTTTCAATTTGGTCAATCCTACGATTAGTCCATTCATCCCTGTTATTGCTCCACCATCCATAACAGCAATATCATGAGTATTGATATCTTTCAGGCTCTCCATGTCGGAAGCCGTACAAAATACTCGAGGCTTCTGGACAAAGACTCCAGTGACATAGGCTGCCAACGCATACACATGTAAAACAGAAAATCTTGATGCAATTTCGAGAATTGTTTCGGCTAATAAGTACTCCGCATCAGGATTAGAAGGCTGTGAGTCTCCAGTCAAGAACATCATGTTCAAAGAAGGTGAGATCTGAGATTCATGATAGAATATTGCGTTTCTAATAAGATCTACAGTCCCATCTGGCTTAATCAAAACTTGTGGTGGAAATGTATTAGAGTAAATATCTACTAAATGTCTTGCGCTCAATTCGTGTATTAGATGGTCTACTGCAAGTTTGCCTACGTACCCACTTCCAGGAAAACCGCAAACAAGGTTGGGGAATTTACAATCAGGCAATGAAGGGTTAGGATATATCAATTCAAACCGTGATTCAGTCATTTTACGACACGTCTGCTGCTCAAGTAATTAACTTAAAAGTGTTTATTTCGATGGCGAGTTTATTCGGTGTGATTCAAGCACAATTTCTAGTCTGTTTGATAGGACATCATACTACAATATTACCTATCAAAATATCCATCATCAATCAAGAGCGAGATAAGACATCAGGTGTGTTGTACGCTAACTAACCTCGCTGATTGGGTCTTCTAAATTCCCCCTCAGGATTAGCAGCTGTGTTTAAACACTGACATAGTTCGAGGTAGATTTGAAATTGTTAATGTTTCTACGAGTGCCATCCAAATATTTGTTCAAATATTTATGCAAATAAGTGTGAATTCTGGTTTGGCCTAGAATCCCTAAAGAAATCAATCACCGTCAAATAACAAGAAAATGGCCAATGTCCTGCTAAAAGGGAAACACAATTGAATTTTATTGTAACAATTCAGGATTGCAATTAACATCGCAATTAAAGAATTGAAAAAACATTTCAAAATTCATAAAGTAGCGATAGTACTCTTCCAAAAAATAATGATCAACCAACACAATTCATCTGAAATGTAGATTTCTAGATAATAACTGAATATTTTTTCTGCCATAGTCAAGGCTTATAAGTTATTTTCTCGTCTTGTATTATAGTTAAATGATTAAAGAATTTATCGTATCCCGAATAGAAGCCTCTCATGATGGGACGCCGTACGTGAACGTTAGCTTCATGGACCAGGCATCAGGGGACAGACAACAGGCAATGAACCCTTTTGGCGTTAAGGCAATGACTTTTTCCTCTCCAGAAGATTTAATGAAAAACCTACCAAAAGCTATGTCAAACGTTCTGGGCGGTGGTATGGGAGTAGCTGATGCACCAACATTCAAGCTGAGTATGAGAGAATATGAAGATCTGGGGCTAAAGGTAGGCGATAAAGTTTTGATCGAGCTGAAGAAGCCCGAGGTAACAGGTATATGACTTAGAGTTCTAAAAATTTTACTGGTTTTAGTATTTAAATCAAGTTGGCATAATTTAAAGATAATCAAGTATACTTGATTGGCCTTCCTCCCGGCCAGATCCACTATTCAGTATCAAATTCGATAGCTTTATGCCTATCTTCCTTATAGGAACGTTAATGATGAGCTCGGTTCCACTATGTGATGGCGCATTCTCCATGATATCACTATCGACCTGCCCTTCTTGTCTTTGCGGGACTGTGGAATAGAACTTTTGTAGAAGAGCTGGTATTGCGCTAGTAATACTTTCTCTAGTATCCTGAAAACGCAAATATGATCTCTCTCTTGTTTCAACTACAAAATCTGCATGAACCAGTTTGATACCTACGGTACGAAATTGATACCCTTTTCTTCGTAACCTCGCAAACAGCTCGTCTGTTAATCCGTTTAAATGAACAAGTAACCTTTGTTGATCCTTAGTAAAATCAGGTAAAGTGAATTCGGAACTCAAGGAAACATGTTCAACTCTGGGTCGAACTGGATCCGCGTCTAGGCCTTTAGCAATTTTCCACATGCGAATTCCATACTTATTTCCAAATCTATGTACAAGGGTTTGGACATCAGTTCTTGCAAGTTGGCCGATAGTTTCGATACCCATTTGCTTTAATGATTTCTTTGTTATAGTCCCAATACCTGAAATTCTCTCTACTTCAAGGTTTTCAAGAAAATTAGGAACTGCTGCTGGAGGAACTATCGTAAGTCCGTCTGGTTTTCTGAAGTCCGAAGCAATCTTAGCAAGTGATTTAGTAGGGGCTACCCCAACTGAAGCTAGAAGACCGCATTCTAATTTTATCTTATTCTTAATCGAATTCGCAAAGTCCTCGATCAGATAAGAATAGCTCAGATTGCGTACTGAATCATGTTCTCTCTTCAAGGGTCCGTGTCCTAGACCTGAGTCAGCAACATCTATCGCTTTATCCTTATGTACGCCCAGAGCATGAATCTTGCCAGAACAGTCTAGGAACGCTTCATCGATGCTGGTCTGCTCCAAAATATCGGAGCAATCGTGCAAAACGTTCATCACTTTCTCAGAGATTGTTGCGTAGTACGGAATATCTACCCGATTTAGGACTAAGTCTGGACAGGCTTTTAATGCTGCAGTTAGGGGCATAGCAGATTTGACTCCCAGTTTCTTTGCTTCGTAGGAACACGAGGCTACTACTCCTTTTGTGATTCGGCCTTGCTCTTCATGTGTCATAATTACCGCATGCGGCTTACCCACCAACAGCGGCAAACGTAGCTCTTCACATGAAGGATAAAACGAATTTAGATCAACGTGTACTATAACCCTATTGTCGTTCCATGAATCTGACTGACTCGTGTCGCTGCTAGGCCTTTGATCACTGTTACCATTCGCAGACTCGTTGGTTTGGGTAGAATCTGGGGCCGCACTATTATTATTCATGTATTAATCACACAACATAACGCCTTTTCCTCTTGTCTGGTCATTTGCGTTCCAGTTCAATCATAAATACAAATGACAGAGTATAGGAAATATTCAAAGTCGAAACGAAGGAATATACAACTTTGTTACTGACAAGAGCTAGAAAAAGAACAAGCATTATAACAACTGTACTAAATATAATGACAATAATTATACGATTTCGATGTTTACAATAGGGGTTATTACTTCCACCTTTACAATGCAAAGCACTTTTTTTATTCGTATATTGGATTATCATGCGACACTTCAGATTGATTTATTTACCTACATTCCATTCACACACCAATGATAGATAAAAAACCTATTGCTTGTCCGTGGATTTAGCTTGTCTTTTCTAACGTAATATTTTAGGTTAAATGGATTTGTTTTGACGCCGTCATTCTGATAGAAATTTATATCTAACGCCTACAATCTACTACTTCAGTACCTGCATGAATAAGAAAAATATGCTTGATTCTCGACTCCTTAATAAGAAAGATAACTGGTTTCGGGATTCCTTCGGAAGATATGTTATGTTCAGAGGCGTAAACTTTGGATCAAGGAGCAAGCTTCCTCCTTACCTACCCATCTCCCCACTTAATGTCAACAAGATATCTGCACAAGAGCTTACAAGTGAAATTAAGTCTGTCGCCAAAGAACTTGACCTCTTGCGAGAATCGGGGTTTAATGTAGTTAGATTGGTTCTCTCTTGGAAAGGCATTGAACCTACACCAAATCCAGACCTAGATCGGATTCTGCCAGAGGGAGAAGAATATCTAGGACGCATACTGCAGATCATTGACGAGCTATACTCACGCAATCTCCTGGTCTTGCTTGATTTCCATCAGGATATCGCTCATGAGGTGTGCGGCGGAGACGGCTTCCCGGACTGGGCTCTGGCGTTGAACAATGATGTCAAGAGGCCAGAGAAGCCAGTGAAAAATAATAAACTGTGGGCCATGTCATACCAAATGAATAAACTCGTCAAAAACACGCTATATTCGTTTTATCATAACGATTTAACCAATGATGAAATGAACCTTTCTCATTATCCGATAAGGACTCACCTTGAAAATACCATAGGACAGACTATAAAATTCTTCAGGAACGTGAATGGTGGTGAAGGTCATCCTGCCATTTTAGGCGTCGACCTGTTTAACGAGCCTCATCCTGCAGGGATTAACAAACTTGAATTTGAATCAAAGTTGCTAAAGGAGTATTATCTGAACGCCTTCCATGAAATAAGGAAACATGATGACAAGATTTTTGTGTTCATCGAGCCCCGAGTTGATTGGACTGCATTTTCTTCGGAAGAGATGAATAAGAAATTAACCGGATGGGACAAGGCCAAGAAATTCGATCTTAGAAGATTTCTGCGCATTGGCGATATGGAAATGGTACGCTCGCCTCTAGATCAAGGCACATATACAAAGAAAGGACTTATGGATGCTCCCAAGGAGATAAATACTTATCTTCCTGGGAAATCCGAGTGGCCCGTTGAATTTCTGGAAAGAGGAGTATTTTCGTTCCATTATTACGATACTCGGGCTATAATGTCATCCTTTGGCATGATCCCCGACAATATATCAAAATACAAGCAGGATTGGCCTGACGTATTTGAAAGGATTGTATCAGCAGGGTATGAACGAGATCTAATCCCATTTCTAACAGAGTTCGGCGGAACTCAAGAGTCGGAACAAATTAGACCATACATTAATTTGCAATACATTCAAGTTGAATCTCAGCTGTTGAATTCCACCTACTGGAATTATGACCTTTATAATACCAAGGATGGGAAGGATAATTGGAATCTCGAGAATTTTTCTCTACTTGGTCCTCAAAGAAAACCAAGACACCTAGATCTTGCGACCAGACCTTATCCTTTGCTTAGTTCTGCCAAACCAATATTTCTTTCCTTTGATACCAAAAACAAATACTTTTCACTGATGCTTGAAGGTAATTTAATTGATGAGCCTACCATAATATTTGTGCCTAAAAATACTCACTATCAGAAGGGATTCTATGTTTGGTCAACTTCAACTACTAAAGAGTCTGTAGAATGGGATACTGATGACCAACTTTTGTATTGGAAGCCGTCCAAGGAGCTGGACAATAACACTCTAGCCATTTCAGAAAGGGATGACGTCCAAGTCAGTAAACTTCCTAAAGAAGTTGGCAGGATCTTCTCAACTTTGACTCCTTTAGGAAGATTTGAATAAAAAGGATTAGCAATGCTGGCGGTGATTAATTACAAAATGAGTTTGCGTACATTCCAAACCAGCTTTCATACATCAAGATGCGTATAACTCGTCTATCAAGTGGTCATTCTACCACAACTTCTACTATGTGAGACGGCTACACACCGAGTATCCCAGTATACTGGTTTACCCAACGATTTATCTCCAGATACTTCATCACATGAAAGAACTTGATGTGAATGTGTTATGAATGGAATGCAACAGGCTAATAATTCAATGCGGGTTATACGTGGATGAGACATATTAATTCTTCCAGAGGGACATTGATGATATTATTGCTGTATTGACAGAAAGAATGGGCTCTGAAAATTCTCAAAAAATTCTCTTCGCAAGGCGACCCTCGCCCTTAACCCCTCTCACTATCATGCTGATCCCCACTATTATGAGAGTGATAGAAAGCATGAAGACAAGAAGCATCAAACCGAAAGTGGTTGGATTTGCAATTATCAAAATGGCTACTACAATACAAAGAATTCCGATACCTACACTGAGGTATTTCCTGGTGGCCCGATGAATATCTTCTTCCCTAAACGCATGTATAATGCGAGCAACTCCAATAACTAGAAGGGCGATTGCTGCTAAAACTATCAATAGGGCTGCACTAAATACTGGAAACTCCATAAGCACAATTGATAGGGCGATGATCAAAAGTCCTAGCACAATATTCGCAATTCTTGAAGAGTTGTACTTTGATGGCTTTGTTGTAGTGGCTGCTGCAGCTGTCATAGTTGTCGTAGTTGAGGTAGTTGCCGTAAATGTTGTTGTTCTAACCACACCGAAGCAAATTCTTTCAATACCTATGACTAGTAAAGTGATAGATAAAATAAGAACAGTCGTTGAAATAGAGGAGCCTGGAACAAACAAGATAATCGCAGCTAACAAAACAGAAATCGAACCCAGTACAATCTGGAGCATTCGCAACCAAGGTGGGGTCCTCAAAATTTGCATTATTTTTATTCTTCTAGTACCACAGCATCAGGCGGTCCT
>JAATVP010000068.1 GCA_014523625.1 Nitrososphaerales archaeon TH5896 | reverse complement strand
ACAATACTATACATTATTATTAAGCACAAAATAGATCTCGACCACTGACCACTGATCAATTTCGTCCAAGCAAGGAGGGGAGGAGATCGCTCGCGATTCTATTCCTCATCATTTTTATCGCCATCACTTCTGCAACAGTTGCTGACTGGACGATCCTACCGTACATTATGACCCCGTATGCCGCTTCAGCGATCTGGTGGGCAATTTTTGCCATTATTACTCTTATTCTAGTATTTCGTTTCCGTTACGATTTGCTCTTATTACGGCATAGGATGAAAAACAGTATTTCCTGGCCCATGAGCGCAAAGCTGGTAAACGGCATTTGTTGGGCAGGCCCTTTTGCAATGATACCTATCTTTCAATTTATGTATCCGTACCTGGTCCTATTGGGGATTGGGGCAGGGAATATTTGCACCTACAGTCTGCTACGGAAATATAATAATGTGTCAAACAAGGAGCAATATCTAGTGGGCATTTTGTCGATCTCATTCATACCTCTGGCATTGATTATCAATTATACGATACTTCAAAATTCAACTGATCTTGCTCCATTGGTCTCTCGTCTATTGATAGGTATAGCTTATGGGGTAGGCGGCCTTTATGCATTATCAATGGATCATTAGGAGCATTCCAACTAATTCCCATGTCAAGCAAGTCAAATATGGGGAATAGAGCATCCGTTACCATTTGTTATTCTATACCACTTTAGGAGGTGCATGGTGATCTTTCCTAAAATAGTAAATCGTAGCTATATGCGATACTCATTAGGTGAAAAAATCAAAGGATATACTTTATACTTGTAGAATCTAGTTCTGCTAATTCTAATAGCATTAGAAACAAAAGTCAAATTCGAAATTATTATCAAGGGTATGATGTTCTACTCAAACCAGCGAATGATTTATGAGTAGACCTTGATAACCGAATCGAAATTGATGCTAACATATCGGATCAATATTCCTTTAGAAAGAATATCAGGGTATCAGACTTCCAAGGTGACTGTGTTACCTAATTTAACGGGACTTCTACGCAGGGCCGTAAGAATGAAGAATGGGGATTCTGATTTGTCACTACGTAATTATCTACTGTAAGTTCATGTTAAAAAAGATATAATTCAAAGAATTCAGTAGGTTGGTATTAACAGTGAGTAAAATCCGAACCCGAATATGTTATAGCTGCGGGGAAGAGAAGTTCATGGAGCACGAACTCGAGAAAAAGCTGGGAACTACAATTCCAGTCTGCCCTCGCTGCTATATTACAGCTATATTAGAATTGGATAAAGAACTCCAAAATGAAAAGTCAGTCGAACCATAGCTGAACCAAACTCGGAAGAAGGCGATGATATTCGAGTCTACTGTTTGTTGCTCAATACTTGTGCTATTGCAAAGCTACAATCATTTTTTCATAACAGTCCACATTCACTTAAGCTGTCAAGAATCTGATTTAACTGGAGCCCAATTTCCTTTTCATGTAAAACAAACTTACTATCAAAAAGGAGGGCGATGGATAGCATGTTTCTGTCTTCCCTAGAGGTGTAAATTCCATTTCCTATTATATTGAACCTGCTCGAATTAGATCCCACCCAAGTCTTCCATGCATCCATCCTTTTCAATACTTCTTCCATCCTCTCACGGGCAGAATCTAAATCTATTTGCTCGTCTTCGATGTCAAGTAGATCAAGTTTCACTAATGGAACAAGTACCTCACCTCCAGGGACCACTTTATGCTCCTGATTCATAGCCTCAATGATGATTTCCTCGTCCTCCTCCCCCATCTCACTACTAGACTTCTGATCAGTTACAATTCCATAGTTGGGGAAAAAGTATCCTGCTAAATCATTGTTCCTATCGTATATCTTGTAAATCGTTTCGTCGTATTCAATTTTCCATTTTTTACTATTCTTATCTCTCTTTAGGAACACGTTATCACAATTATTTGCGACCATACGATTTTAACCTTGTCTACGCCGCTGTAACGTTGTTCCTTAGATGCCCCGAATATTCTGTTCGTCCAAAATTTAGATTAGTATATAGCATTTCTGTATCCGATTCTCACTCACAATATAGAATTCATTACAACCTTAGTTTATTTCTTAAAGGGTATTCTTATTGAATTGAGGAATTATTTCAATATGTGTATTGTGACGCTTATCTTAAAAAATAAGCAAATGTGCTTGGAAGTGGTCCCATACCGTCAGAATGTATCTGTTGATTTTCAAATATTGGAAGGGTCATGAATACCTATGAAATATTTGATTTCAAGACGAACAAGAAGGGTAGAGTATTGTATGATCTGCTAACTTGAATCATTTAAAGTCAATGTAATCATCCAGATAAATTAGCGGCTATAAAGTGAATTTGAAAAAGCGACCATTCGATTATCGTTGATCGTGATTTCAATCTATGAAATTCGTAAGATTTTTGTCTACTTGTCTTGAACTTTAAAAGGCTTTTGTCAATTCTGATCAGCACCTTTTTTAGTGATGCAATGAGTGATTGAACGGAAGAATCAGGTACCTGTTTGTATTGCCTAAGTATTCCACTCAATTTATTCGAAACCCAATTGAGTGCTTCAACCTGATTTGCAAGGTTCCATAGCAGGTTTGGATCGATGTAGGTGTTCTGAAATTCCCATCTCTTCTGAGCAATCTTGTCGCTAACCGCTGCATGCGTTCGTTGAATTAACAATTCGTTAGCCCCCGAATGGTATTTTTCCTGCTGCTGCACAATTGGCCTAGACATAGAATGGAGAAATGAAATCGACCATTTAAGGTATGGAATACCCCTTCAGAAGGGGGAGGGGATACGTGACGTGACCTCCAATTCATAGAGATACCGTTTAATGTCCGTTCATTGAATCCGATTTCACTCCTAAGTGAATCAAGAAATAATCAAAATGTTATTCTTGCTTAGGTGCAACTCTAGCCATGACTGAAGTAATTAGTTCACGGTTTATCTCCTGCGACCGGATTCTAGCAGAAACTATTGCTCTCTTCCCTTTTTAGTCCATGCTTCTAATTTGCTCGGCTATTACAAAGGAGTAAATTATCGACACTCGATTATAGATAGCCTGGGGTGGATATCAAACCCCTTGATCATGTAAAATGTTGAAGATGTCTCTCACGAATAGCTCTTATGAACGTAGCACCATCTCCACTGTTTGTTAGGGAGAGCCACCATTGCTGGATGACCGGTTCGCTCAAAGTGTTTAGTAGCATGGAGCCCTTCAGATGAGTCGCAGCAGCCCACATGACCGCATGTCAAGCACATTCGTAATGCTACCCAGACAGTGCCTTCTATTTCACACTCCTGACATGATTTGGTGCTAGGAGTTACTTTGCTTTCATCTATCCCTGCAAAATGTTCGCATCGATCTTCTTTGCTAGTTCCACTATGACCATTCATTCAAAATATGACTGGTCTATTGAATTAATAAACTATGACACGGTCCATCCTCCAGGAGAGTATCCAGAACCTTAAAGATTGACTTCTGGAATTGACAATTAGCAAATTAAGCCAAATGTTGGCAATTGCACGTTATTTTCATCTTAACGCAGTGTTTGGAATGGCCACTGCACCTGTCATAAAGCATCTATGAGCTTTTCTATTTGGAAGGTAAATGGATGGTCTTTATATTTTAGGACGGTTAGAAATTCTTTCCTTAAAAATTGGATGTCGCAATAGCATGGAATGAAAGAGATGATTTCAATTCCTAAATCCGTAGACAAACTACTTGGCCAGTCATCATCGTCGCTTCTTTGCTGGCTCAGTAACTGCGTTACAGATGCAATATCGTTGCGTGGCTTTTGAGCAATAGTAGAACCAGAGATGTTTGAGATTTCTTCTTTATTTGAAATAGTCTGCCGAGGGACACAGTAACCTTCAACCATATTGTACACCAGATAAGCCTTGCTCCCAAGCTCAATAAAACACCTGTATATCTCTTCTGCCACAATTCTTGTGCCGTCGATGTCAAGGTCACTCATTTTCAATGTCAAAAGCAAAATATCTGCAATAGCTAACGAGTTTATTGACCAGAATCTTATTCCTGGACTCGTGTCGACTATGATATAGTCTGCCTTGAAATCAGACATCAATAATTCTCTAAGATGTATAAATCTTCTAATCGCCTGTCTCTTTGTATTCGTATCAGCAGTTTCAAGTTTGAATATTTCTTTCTTTTGAGGATTAGATAATCCGACCCATAATTTGCCTGAAATTTCTACCTCTTTTTCACCGACATGATCATTTGACTTGATCGAGTCAGTATGCCTTTGTTGACTGTTAAAGCTGTCGGTAACATCAATCATCACATCTTGAATATTCGCGCTGGAAGTTAGGAAGTCATTTATCCACTTTCGAGGTTCTTTTGAAAAATACAGGTGGAAACTTGGGGCGTAGATGTCCAAATCTAGTAGGCATACCCGATAACCTTTCCTCGCTAAAAGGATTGCACTATTGCAGGCCAATGTTGACTTTCCTGTACCACCTTTGTAGGAATGAAAAGCAATGCACTTGTTCATCTCATACGGGACATTATCTATAAAGCGAGAATAGTATAAGAATGTACTATTACAATAGCGACAGTCTTTTCAATCCTGAAAAATCAAAAATCATTCATTTCGTTTCGGCTTGGTTTTTACATTCAAAAATGTTATCTGTTATTCCATAATTATTGATTATTATTTTTGTTCAAAGGGAATATCACAGTACACTTTCTAGTGGTACTTTGCAAACGGATTCTTCAGGCGGATTAGCAAATGCATTTGGCGCAAAGGATCTCATCGATCTCGTTGAGATTAAACGTATAGAATAGGATCAGTTCCCTCACATGCTTTAAGTATCATTTGCCCCCGAAGACCGTTGAATGTTTCCTTTCCTCAGCCACTAAATCCATATATTCTCTCAGCTCAGTTTCACTAACTTCTTGAGAAACACCCCCTGTCTCTTTTTCCAAGGTTTGTTTTTCCTTCTGGACTATTTTCAAAATCCTAGCTCTCAATTGCTGTTCCATCTGAGCGGTCCCAATATTATCTATAACGTCTACCATACTCTTTCTAATCGATTTTCTTAATGAACTATCCTGTGATAGAGATATTGCTGAAAGGTAAAATCCGATGCTGAATAAATACGAGGATAGTAACACCAGCGAGTGACCAGCCACTCCATACGTCGGTTCTAATGCGGAGGTAGAGAGAGCTATGCCTACGATTGTATCTCCTATTCCTGTTAGGATTAGATAGTCCCTAAGTTTCGAAGAAGACATTTTTCTTGCTACCATAAAGAACGCAAGGCCAAAAAGGATATTTCCAGCTATTGTCCCTGTTCTAAATAAAATTCTAAAGAAATAGCGATAGGGTTCATCAACGCCAGAGAGGCTCTCTCCCGAGAAAAAGCCTGGCATTTTTCCGACAAGATAAAGGATTAATGGGAGAGAGAGAATAATCCAAAAGAACAAAGATAATTTGCCTATCTTCTGATAAGAATTACGGAGGA
Organism: Nitrososphaerales archaeon TH5896; assembly: GCA_014523625.1. GTDB lineage: Archaea > Thermoproteota > Nitrososphaeria > Nitrososphaerales > Nitrososphaeraceae > TH5896. The sequence continues at coordinate 2,824 of JAATVP010000068.1, read as the reverse complement.
GCATTGTAGAAGCAATCCATCTAAAAACAAATGCTATGGGAAGTACAGTAGAGTTCAAGAGATTGTAGTATTCTTTATTCGAGTCTGGTAGTATGAGAAGTGTAGTAGTATCACCATTGACTTCCTTTCGTATGATTTCTCCACTGTACTTTTCAGAGGCTTCGTACAGGAAAGATGATCCTGTGGGCACCCCTTCTGGTGTGTCTTCGTATACCACTTGAACCATAAGAAGCTTCGTGCTCGCGTCTTCGGCAATCGAAAGGGCGAGTGTTAAGGCAGCAAAACCATAAAATAGAATCGTGAAATTTTTACTATAGCTCAATTTATACCAAGTAAAGAACTTGAAGGCAATTACCCCCATGATAAATGTGGCCAACGCAGAGCTAATTGCGAAAACTGAGGACGCCAAGAACCCTGTTTTTGTACCACTAAAGAGTATAATCAATAGTATTCCGAATAGCGTAAATTGAGTCAATGTTACAGTCCAATGCAAAACGTTGATAAACCTAGATTTTGCTCTAATTTCTTCGCTAACTCTTCTAGTATATCCTAGGAGGATCCAAGATCCGAAGCCATATCCAACGACTACAGTGGCTATGAACAATGTGGTTTCTACATCTGTTGTGTAGGGCAAGACTTGACGGGTGACAAGTAAATCAAGAATTACAAGGAAAATAATAGCAAGTCCAATCACAACAGTTATTTTCCGGCTATTGACTGTGACCGATGCCGAAGCTAGTTTTGTCAAATCTTCATGCATCACCATAGCTAAAACTAATACATAAAGTTTAACTACATTGTGTCACATATTTCAATACTTTGCAGTTAGTTAGTGAAAGCGTACGGTTGCCTAAAAAAATTCCAGAAAATAGCCGTAGGCGGTATCAAACGAAGTAACAAAGTTGCAAGAATTGAACGTGATTCTAATACGAATCCATTTAATCAATCTTTTATTGAGTCAGACGTTCTTTTAAGTTGCGATCCATAATATTTAGCCCATTTGCAGCTATATTTAGCATTAGTTTTTGTAAACCTTGAAAATTTCAGCGAAATATTTCAAAATCCCAGATGATTCCCGGTACTAAGTGCAAGCGTATTTACGATCAAATCAAGTGGAAAATTAAGACTTTACGGACTAATTTCTTCAATTGAACCCGAAGGAACTATCTCATACATTTTCGTGAAGAGTTCTAGAAGCCTGACTCCCTTAACTGTAGTCTTATACACTCTCTTCTTAGCGTCATAACTCACGAGTCCATGGCCCTGACAGTAGGCCATGTATTCTTTAATCTGATTACTGGACAGATATGCCCCATACATTATCCTTGTCTTAGTTGTTCCATCAGTACTCTTTGCCGTTTCCAATACCTTAGCTAGTATATCATGATGTGTCCTATTTTTCATGGCTGCTTCTATTATGGAACTGGACTGAATCATATTTTTACACATCGGAACCTATTTCAGGATAAATCCGATGTCAATTTAATATTTGATTATATGAGCTAATCTATTTTAGAGAATATGGGTTAAGAACAGATGTAAACTTTTAGTAATTTGGCAATATTAGGAGGTCGGAATTAACAGGAATAGGCTAAAGTTCTGATTTACGCAACTATGCAAGCCGTTCGTGATATCTTTCCACAGCTAGACCGCTTGCAAATCTAGTAAAACAATTGACTTCCATGAGCCGAATTATCTACTCCAGGAAACTACTTTAAATGGACTGTTGACATCTGCCTTATGAAGTGTTGCTGGCAAGAGCGAATTTGGTGAACTCGTCTATGCTCATAACTAGTCCGTAATATCCCCGAACATTTTCTAAAGTCGATTGATAATGCTTTTCTATGTTCGATGCTGTAGCGTCAGACATCAAAATAACGTCATAACCCAGATTGAAGGCGTCTCTTAACGAGGATTCCACAGAGATTGAAGTATCTATTCCACAAAATATAAGAGTGTCAATTCTCGCGCTCTTAAGCCACACTCCTATTTCAGTGTCATAGAAGGCAGAATCACGTCGCTTTCTAATTACATGGTCTGTATCAGTTGGCTTTATTTCATCTACAATTTCCGCATCCCAAGTGCCCCTCACACAAATGGGTTTCATTCTTATTCTTTCCTCCCGAGACTTTGGAAGAATCCGGTGAACATTCGTTAGGAGATCAATTCCCGAGGGTTCGCGTATGGCTTGAGTATAGAAAATAGGAATTTTTGAGTTTCTACATACACTAATAAGGTTCGCTATCTTTGGAATCACATTGATATACTTTGAAATATCGATACCTAATTGGTCATATGAACCACCTTTTGCCGCAAAGCCATTTTGTACATCGATGACTAATAGTGCCGGTCGAATAGTATAGTCATTCACTTTCATAAATTTCAAGCCGTTGTTAGCCATTCAAATATCAAACCAAATATATTTCATCAAATTAGAAATTTCTGCAGCCCCTTAGAATAACTAGCTTCAAGTTATTGATTCATACATTGCATCCCAATAGGTGGCTGAAGGAAGAAATTTGCTTCCTTTAGAGAGGATACTTCACAGTAATTCGTCAACTATTAGTGCAAAATGAAAAAGGATTCAATGGTCTATCTGGAGCAGTTTCCCATTGATTGCAGCCCATTTAGAAACTGATCATCCACTTGCACTAATTGATATAAGAAGTGTAGGAGTCTCCATGTCAATCTTTGAAGGATTGACTATTTACTATTGCATTCTCAGAAAATCAAAATAAGAAGATGTAATATCAACAAATACTCGAATAAAACGGTTGAATGTAAGATTTGGACTTGTTTACGGTAACAAATTATCAATCTATTT
>JAATVP010000067.1 GCA_014523625.1 Nitrososphaerales archaeon TH5896 | reverse complement strand
GTCCAGGTCCTGTGATTGAGAATCCATTCATGTTGATTACTGTGTTTGGACCACCTACTATGAGACCATCTCCACTGCAGTTAAGATTTGCAGTTAGATTTACTACTCCGCTTACAACTTGTCCACATGCTGCGTTAGATGCTGGTTCCTGTGCATTCGTGAGCTGGAATGCAGTTGCCGTGTCAGCTCCGGAGCCCGGGCCATTATTGTCATTATTGTTATTATTGTCATCGTTTCTAGGTTTAGTTGCATCAACCGTTGGTACCATATGTCCAACAACCAATCCGCTAACCGAGAACACTATTCCTATCGCAATAATTGCGAACATAATCGATCTTGTTGTGTTAGTTTGGTTCATTCTTAGCGGCCTCCAATGCTGACGAATCTGTTTTCGACCGTTGTAGTAAGTGGTGGTGCCAATTCATTCATTTTCTCGTAAATGTCCAACAGTCTCATTCCTTTTTCGGTAGTTCTGTATGTTTGCATTCCTTCTTCATATTCAACTAGTCCGTTGCCCTGCAGTGTCGTAAGGTATTCACGTAGTTGAGCGAAGGATAGGAATGCTTTGTACATTATTTTTGTCTTGGTAGCTCCTCCTCCATTTGCGGCCTCTAGAATTAGGCCGACAATTTCGGTTCTACTTCTGTATTTCATATTAGAATCAAACTGAACATGAAAACTAGATATTTATGTGAACCTTCTGTTACTACTGAAAGTTACGTTGGTATATATCTAATTAAGGTATTTAGCTATCGCAACAAAGGTAAATTTCTGGTCTTAGAAGTGTCCATTCTACAAGTAAAAGCCTACTAAATAATATTATTGTTCTTCCTATTACTGTCACTTCAATTTAAGGAGCAATGCAAAGACTTCATACAAGTAGAAAAAGAAGTCATCGATGATGAATATATTTGAGAGGTAAGTAATTGGGCAAACTGGTAATAGCTGATTGGTGAAGGTTCACTCAAGCGTACATTTATCACAGTACCGACAGTACTACGAAGGAGTATACCGTCTATACGGTCCTCGCTGTTATCAATCATTTTATTCCCCTTTCTGGAACAAATCGACTTAGCATGCATAACCAAGCCAACGTGCATCAGCTGTCTAAAACCGGCGTTCGCAGAACCTCTGAACTTGTTTCAATTAACAATGAAGGGAAGATGTGATCCCTCATCTACTTGTTTTTCGCACCGTAAGGACAATTTACTTTTGTCAAAGGTAAAAAGAAATTGCTTTTGAACAACTGAAGGATAATTTGGGTTAAGTTTCGGAAAATGATTCCTTATGCTTCTATGCGTTGTTCTCTCCCCTAAGGACTACCAGGGAGGGGACAATAATGATTAATAAGATATCTAGTACTGCTAGGTCTTTACTTGATGCTTATAAACTTCCAAGGCAGGAATTTTCAAAAATACTTCACTACCGTTGAAGCCTTGTACTGCAGTTTTCGGTATCCTGAATTCATGTCTTCCCATCATCAGAGTAAGATACTCCGTATCCATCCCTATTACGTTTCCAATATCTTCGTAGTCGCTAGAACGCACACCTTTATGGATCAACCTATCCCAATTTAGAATAACCTCTACCATATTCATGATAACGGTGATTAGTTATATAAAATTATCCGTTCCATGAGATTTCTTATTATCCTATCTAAGAATCGCATAAATCTTAGCATCTAAATCCTTCATTAGTGTAAAAATTGTTTTGTAGACATTTATTACAAATCAAATGCCATCTGATCTCGCAATTAAACAAAATGACGAATGTACGCAATTACAGAGAGACTACTGATTTCATAATATCCCAGATACTCTCGGCGTCATCTACTGTGAGATCAATAAGCCTATTGGGACCAAGAGGAACGCTAAAACGATTTAGAATGAGAGAGGATGTTTCCCTTCTTCTAAGTCCTGAACAGATGGGGGGACTGGCCATGGAACTAAATGAATTGGTGAGATCCTTATTCAAATACTCAAGAAAAATTGGGTTCCTACATTATCTTTACTTGGATTTTGATGACGTACATGCGTTAGTATTTCAACTAGCTGATAGGAACGTATTGTTAATAACAGTCGAAAAAATGGATAATGATGTTCCTCTGTTTGCCAAATATGTAGCCAGATTGCTTGAAAAAAATGAGATGACTTTCAACAGGTAACTGATAAGAATCAAATGAAGCTGATGTAGGATCTATCAAAAAATTGACACCTTGATAGAATTTGTAATCCCTTAAGTCTTGAGTTAGCGACGATTTTCGGTCAAAACATTGAACGATGATGAGCAAATAGGGACACATACACAGACATTGCCAAGAATATCTCCTGCTGTTTTTAGCGCATTAATCCAATTAATTGAATAGCATAAGTGTTCCTGCCTACTACCATATTTTTGAGCCACCATCGTCTTGCATCTAAAGTAAATGATCACCTAATAAATTAGAAGCGAACTTAATTACTTAATCAACATTGATTGGTTCGAGATTTGCTAGTCTGGTCTCAATCAAGGTCTTTCTAATCGACTTGTCGGGTATCAAAGATTCAATGATTTGCTGACGTTCCGCGTCTGGAACTCTATCACCTATTGCGTCTATTACCTGTAACTTCCAATGCAATTCATGGGCAAGCTTGACTGTCTCGATTATGTCATATATTACTGAACCAAAGGCTGTCAGCTCGTAAGACCTTCCCTTTCTCCTTACAATTAGCGCATTCTTTAGTTTTGAAAGACGTGTATAATAGCGCTTTGGGCTCTCAAAATCAGTGATTTTGGGATCTCGGTGATCGACTATCATTTGAATTATCCTCAATGAATCGTCATCTGATAGAACAGAAAAAATTTCTGAAAGCGATATCATGTCTCTAGAGACACCTTAATAGTCTCGCCCTGTTTAGACACCATTATTATGTTACAATAATATGTTTACTCCCTGCTTATATTATTATTCCCCATATTGGTTTAAATTGTAACAGTTAGCACCCTTTCAGCGGCAAACTGATTAAGTTTTTCCTTCTTACAGAGTAGATAGCGTACCGTCAGTAGGTAAAGTCTTCATCTACGGACGCAAACAAATGCTCCTCGCTTGACGAGGAGCCATTTAAGCGTTCAGCTACAGGATATTACTCGTCAAAGGATGATAAGGACTGCTTATTCAGAAAAGGGTTAATTGGAGGATCCCGTGACACGTGTATCAACATAATATTAGATACTAGAATAACCCTTGCATTCAATCATCAAAATCGAATTTTATTAGATTAGCAGCTGATAACAAATGCACAAAAGAATACTACTGCTACTACTACCAGGAACAGCACTGGCAAGATCTTAATGTTAAACGTTCGGAGGCTATTACATACTTCAAATATTCAGCTAGATTCAATTCGAAATTCTTCGACATACCATCAGGATTGTAATTGTAAAGAAATGCAGCCATGCAAGTTACCTGACTGGAACTCAGCCACCAGGCACTATCTCATCATCAGTTACAGTCACAGAACCATTTTTTGCTATAATTCTGCTATGCATGATCCGTTTGCCACTAAGAGATGTAACGTAGTTTTGAGTCACTACCAGTAGAGATTCCTTAATTGAAAACATACCGCTTACGAGGATGGTAGCCTTATCTAAAATTCTTGACTGTATTATATTTTCTCTTTCCATATTGTCTATCAGGACATGGCTTCTCTCATTCTTTTTTAGAACTAAATCATGAGCACAGTAAGTACAAGAGTTCTTGTCAATACTAAGTATTGTATGCTTTCCCGATAAATCTGAGAACTTAGTCGTCAGGTAAGGTCCATTGTGATCCTCACCCAAACTGAACAGTGTAGTGTGATCACACTCCACAGACTTGGGACTATCTGAAATAAAGTTATTGCCGAACAGGAGCGTGTATGTCATTGCTTTCTAATGATAGACTTTGTGCCTAGATATATTGTAAGCTGAATGCGGGCCAATTCAATAGTTGAGACTAAATGGCCAGTAGCTCAGATTAATCCTATGGCCAGTTTTTACAATGGAAATAAACGAGTAATCGAAACTCTTGGAATTTGACGACTATTCATACTACACCTCGTAGCCATATCCTATATGGCCATGATAAGGTATCTAACAATCTCACTTGAATATCTGGAATCTATTGAACAGGTTTGACCATTTGAGGATAATCATCAATATGCGGTATCCACACCATATCTTTATCGCGCTAGTGTTTCACTGATAAGAGATAGCTCATGACGGATGCCCTGGGATCGTAGGACATCTTTATATAGATCTTAGTATCATTACCATGCAAACTTTTGTCTATATTTGCCCATTCAATTAATATATAGCAATTAGGCTATTTTGAGTCGTGAAAAAGGCGACAAATGAAAAATCAGTTTATCTGGTGGGCTATGTAGCAATTATCTTTGCTTTGACCTTGACTTTATTCTGTTCGATTGAACTTTTCACTGTGGAAATGATATTCAGTAGCAGTAACTCTACTACCTTGCAGTCACCTGAGCCCTCTAACACTACAAATACCCCTAATGGGGATGTACTTAATACTAAATATCTAGAAATAACTAATCACACATTTTCTGAAGATCTACTATTTACCATAGTAAATGGCACTCTCATCAATAATTCAAACAATACTATCAATTCTGCAGAAGTAACAGTGCAATTTTATGATGACAATGATACACTGGTTACATCTTCTACCGAGAATGCGAAATTCATTATATTGGCGCCAGGAGAGAACTCATCATTTACTGTAAGATCGGATCTAGGCAACGAAATCGTCAGTAGATATACCGTGATTCCTGGAGGAGATATCGAAGTTGGGTAAGCAATTAAAGTGTAACACGTCTACGCGAAATTTTGGTAGATATCGGTCCAGATTTCTGCATCTGCATCCTAGATGTGACGGGCGACGGGCTGATTTATTCAAAACTTAAGGGCCAATTAGTCACTCTCAATCTCTAATTTTGAACTACATAAAAGTTGAAACACAACAACTATACTTAATGTTCGAAAATCTATTGAAGCCTTTACCTAAATGCTAGTGCCTGTCGATTGCCATCAACGTGCAATGTAAAGTTGTTGATTGCTCCGATGCCTCCCTTTACTGAAGTGTTGAAAACATTGATCTCAAAGGAAGCCATTTCACCTGGTTGAATGCCTGATGGCGAGGTGTGCGCTGAACCCTCACCTATGGTCTGATCGTTACTATCAAGGAATACGGCGGATACACGTACACTGCTGAATCGCACACTATCATTGTTTAAGACCTCACCCGAAATACGATAAATGTCGCCTTCTGTAGGTATGCTGTAAATGTCTTCTTCTCTTCCGGCTGGAGACGTTGCGTTTACACCGCGTAATAATAGGCCATCTGATTGAAGTGAGTCAGCCCCATCCATCGATTGAACTTGTGCGAATGTTTCCATGATTGGAAATGTATTTACCAACACCATTAGGAGTACCACTATCGCAATTATTACTGTTACAGCCAATGCTACGATCCGTGAACTAAACATGGCTGATGCGACCACTTCAAATTTCCTATTATCATAATTGCTTCACTACAATTTAACTCCTCATATTCGTCGACGGACCCGAACGCCATGGACTACCTCTTTATCCCAGAGCCTTCCCTAAATGTCGAGATATTACAATCCCTATTTTCTAGTTAGGTCGAATCACATAACGTGAAATTGAAAATGATGATGATGATGATGATTCAATATACTATTATCTGGGATATCCCTCACGAAATACCCTTCATTCGTCTTATTTCTTAAGACTACTACTTTGTTGTTGTCACTTTCGGTCTTAGTCATCTTTCCAGCATTATCCTACATCCGTGTATATAAGACTATCTGGACTACGTTCCTAGAAAATCAATTGCAGTTCAATTCGATCAGCCAGATTCGATATATAGAAAACAGATTTGCCACTCTGAATTATGAGACAATTCAAATCCATGCCTCATCAGACCATGGCTTCACGATGAGCTTAGACTCTAAAGGGGTGACAGAAAAATAATCTCTCCAGACTATTATTCGTCTAAGAAAATGAGAAGTCAATTTTTATATTCGAGTATTCACAGTTTAATGGCTGAAGTCAGAAACGATTAGCAGCCATTTCTCTTGGCCCAATCAGAGTTACCAAACTCAGAAACAGAACAAAAACTCCCATAGATGCGGGCAGAGCCTGTGTCCAATATTTCTGCGTTCACATTGGAGCCATCACAGTATAATACTCCCACTATTCTACCATAACTTTTATCTTGATTATCGTCGGGGTCGACCAGAGCATTTTTTTCAAGACACATTTCCATTACAAGATTTTTAGCCTCAATGAATCCTGGCTGCATATATTCGGGTGCGTCAACCAGAACCAATCTAATTCGCTCGGTTCTACTCTCGTTATCAACTGGAGTAAGTATGTCCACCGTGTCGCCATCAATGACTTTTGTAATCGTACCAGTGATATTTGCTTGAGCGAAGGTTGCAGCTCCAAATGCTGAAAAATTACGAAAATTATAAAGATGCTTAGGAGCCAACATGAAGAATTGGGCTAGTGATGAAGAGTAAATAATCAAAACTAACATTGCGACATAGAGAGCTAATCTTACAATTCGGATATCTTGATAGGAGGCCATATTATCTGAGTACGAGTCCAGGCACTGCACTACTGACCTACGATTATTCGTTTAATATATTACTTATTATAGTATAATCCAATAATTGTTCTACTTTCGACATCACCGGAGTGTTCAGGAGTATTTAAGTATTGGATTCCCGATAATGCTATCCTCCTTAATTGCTGCTTCACTGAGAATCCCTTTCCTCCATTGCTGAAGTATGCTTGTTGGCTTCTCAGCTAAAGTCATTTGTCTACGTAATGAGTCTTATAAATATACTACAAACAACTCTCCAATAATCTAGGCGATCGGAGAATCATATTCGGGAACTAATGTAGGAGATCGAGGAGCATCGGTCAAACCATGTTCTTGAATATACCTATCAACCCTTGGATCCGAGCAAAACGAAAGGTCATTCTTAGCCTCCAACATGGCTTGGGTTTCATTTTGCTTTAGTAATGATGAATATTCTTCGCATTGCCCCTTGTAATATAGCATAGAGTAATCGCATGAGAATGCCATATCCGTTGAAAGTATCTCACGAAAAGTACTACAGCTTCTTATCAAATCACTGTGTGTTCTTTGATTAGACGAGTTACCGCTTCCGTTCTCAGGTCTAAGCTCACTAGAATTTGATATTGGGGTGGTATTCGAGATATCTGAGCCATAAAGTTTGGTATCAGTTAGGCCATTTATTGAAAGTGCTATGAGCAGAAGGATTGTGCATACTAAATGAATCATCAATATACTAGTTACTTTAAATGAGAATTCCAAATTACTTACAATGTATCCTGCAGATCTTATATACGCTTCCTAATTTATCCTCTAGAGAAATCCTTTGGTCACTCCAATTTGTTGAGATCATATACTAGTTAGGAAACTCATGATTATGTCAATTGTTTATCTAGAATAGTTCCTGAAAATAAGGATTTAATTAGAAATAATGCCTTTACAACTGAAATTTAGAATCAGTTCTGGGCACTAGGTTCGGTCAGATTGCACAATCGCTAATAGAGTAGCTGTATTTTGGTAGACTCCGTTGCGCCATCCTATTCGGCGTAGGTAATGAATCTGAGATTTAATATCTATAATTAGGTTATAAGAACTTGCGTCGTAACCAAACAATTCAACCAGGAAGGAAAACTAGCCAGAATAGTTCGCAGCTCATGCTGTTTGGTAGTTCCCATTGGTCATGACTTCATGCATTCCATGTCGCCATTTTTCGTCAGCGGCGCTGGTTCAGCTTATAGACTAGAGTATATGAAGGCTGACATTTAGGAAGCAGCTTGACTAGCCTCTCGGAAGCCAGATTGAAATGGCTTTCAAAGAGACAATTAAAGATTCCATACTCTCGATACAGCCTTATAGAATATTCTTATCTTGACAATTGAATTGTTATTCTCCAAATAGCGATACGTTAATTAAGTAATGTCATTATAGAAAATTAATGAATAGAAATCTTCTAGCGATAGGAGCGATAGTTATCATAAGTGCGATGGTGTTGATGGTGCCAGCCACTACGATAGGTATGGATGCTAAATGCGCAGTTGCAGGAAGCACGAAGGCATGCGCAAGCGCAAGTGGAGGCAGTGCATTCGCTATTGCAAACGCGGGGGGCAATATAGCCAAGGCATTCGCGGGCTTCTTTGGAGCATTTGCCTTTGCCAGGTAATCTGAGCTTTCATTGGGACTGATGGAATCGCTAATGGATTCGTGAAATAACTAATTCCCACTTTTTTCTTTTTTTAGGAGCTTTTCTATGGGAATTAACTAAAGCTTGATGTAACATAAAAAAAGGGGCTGTGTATTTACGGTAATTCTACGAAATGTTATCGCCCTGCTTCGACAAAATTAGTAACTACGTAGCCAATTGTACGAACCGGAAAAAAGAATACTATGGTGTGAGTACGAACAATATCCATTGTAGATTTTGCAGTAGAACGAGTCATACATCTGAACCAATCCGTCATTACTGGCAACGAAGCTTGGGAGTCTCTTCTCAATTGTTCAAGGCCTGCACCCAGCGCGGCTCTCCCAACAGTGATGATGTCTATTGCCACAGCTGCGGGATAAAGTAATTCTGAAATATGGAATAAACTACGAAATCCTATTTGACAATCAAGTAAGAGTATCAGCAAAATTAATCCTATACATGTCTGAATTTTAACGGGTTATTGTCGATGATATGTGCAATTGTTGAATTCAAACTATGTAATGTTCAGCATCATTAACATTCTGCAGGTATGGTTGATACCAACTTCAGATATAATTGTGGTCTGAAAAGTCCTGTTGTGCGCTCAGCGACAGATTTTACATTACAACTCATGTAACACTGGATCTGAGCTTTCCCCGAATCAGGCATATTTATAGCGTATGGCCTTATTATCCGCAGTCTATGTGATCAGTTGTGGATTGTCGAATAAACAGAGGTTGGCTCCCCGAATGTTTGTCAAACCACCACTCGTTTGCAGTGTATACTGCCTCGATTTCGCAGCTTGAAACAGAGCCGATTCCCCGATTAACCTGACCTGCCATTAAATTGCCATCAAAATTTGCATGCCCCAGTCCGAGAACGTGGCCAATCTCATGCTTCACTATTTGTTCCATCTGATTGTTGCTGAATGCAAATCCAAATGCACCCTTTGATATTAGTACGTAGGATTTCGATATGAATCCATAGAAATCATAATAGTTATGTGTAACTCCAGCTTTTTCATTCTGGCCTTCCCTAAAATATATCTCCACATCAGCACCTATCCTTGTTGAAGTTTGAGTAAATGTCAATCCTTCTATCTTCGAATCCCATTCCTCAAATGCTTTGGTTACCGCTTCAACTGAAGACCTATCAACATCATACCTGTCTCCGTTGGAACCTTCGTTAATCAGATGATCTCCTATATAGTAGGTTAGCTCTCCATCTGCAAGTTCCTCACCCCATGCACAACATAGAAGAATAATTTCTCTCCCTGAATATCCCTCAAATTCTGCTTCATGTGTTATCATAAAATGGGAAATGATTTGTTATCCCGTCTAATCCATTAAAAGGCAAGAAGGTTCCCGAGAGTGTCATCATGGCCAAGTACGTGATTGCTAGGATTGCAAAGATTGTGAATACGATTCCAAAGTAGACATATTTCCTTTCTTTCTTGTCTCTAACTACATTACCAACATTCTCGTCTTTATCGTCTCCATTGGTTCTGCTGCTAGCTAGCGCCATAACTTGTAGGATTCCTTAGGCATACATGTTAGCCTATTGCTCGAAATAGCTATTAGCCAAATACTCAACCTAAAATTCTCAATCGACATATACCACTTAATTGTTGACAATAATCGCCTATAATCGCTTTGAGTACATTGTATTGCACAACAAAATAGGAAGTGCAGTTAGCAACCAACACCCACATCCTTCTCACTTTTAATTAAAAGCCTTTTTATCCTGAACTTTAGATTTTGATTTTCACATGTCGCCAAGCCATTGGCCAGTTTCATAATTAAATAAATGGGAATTTTGAAAGAGACAGTATTACGAGCTGGGACAATTTTCTTGTTATAGAACGAAGATAGAAAATTTCGCTGAAATACTTAATGCTACTCTGGATGGCGAACAAAAACAAGGATCATGTTTCGAGTCTATACAACCTACAAGCAGTTGAAACAGACGCTTGAAGATCTACTGCGTGTTGAATTGTTGATATATGACCCAAATAGGAAAACCTACCATACTACTGATAAAGGAAGGCGCTTCTTCGAATTGTACCGTGAGCTTTCAAGAAGTGGGATCTATGATAAATAACCAAGTGAATGTTTTACATCGCGTCACACTAATTCAATATTACCGCACACGCTATCCATGGTACTAGGATTGGTGGATATCAATTTAGACGAAGAATGTGTGAATGAAGGTTATAGATATACTTGCATTCAGACTGGAAAAAACATTTGTAATTTCTTGACAAGAAACAACAAAGCTCCTAAAAGAATAAAGAGAATAAATAACAATTTGAAAAATCTCCAGGGTGAAGCTGATTTCCAAAAAATGATTATACCAAATACAATATACTTGTTGCTCTATAGTATTGATGTTGGGAATGCGTTTGATGGTGGTCTCGTAATGTTTTGGAACTTGATCCCAGGATAAATGAAGAAGTTCCAATCAAAAGAGACAATGATTAAAGCCTTTTGAGCAGTACTTGTCTCTTCACCTTCAAATCACTAGTGACTCAGCTTTTTGCAGTGAGAAAAGTAAGTTAAATTAAAGTAAAATTCTGATGAGACACTATTGTTGAGTTCGGTGAAGATAATTCAAAAACACTCGAGGAATCGTCATAGAGAGCGTCATAGGGGTGAATATGAGATTATCAACGAAATTCTTAAAACCGTTTCTTCTTTTCATATCAGCTCAAATCCAAATCGAAATAAATGTAAATCAATAGACATTGTATATGGCTGCTGTCTGACGTGGCATCAATTTCAGGTGTATCGAAATCATTTGTTAGGTCTGAACTTGTTAGGTTCCATGAAGATTGACGGAAATCTGTTCTACGAAATCACAGAGAAAGGTCTAGAATATTTACGGTTGTTTTCTAAACTGCAAGCAGAGATGGAGCCGATAACTGATTTGCCCTCAACAAGACCTGAATAATTTAAAGTATGCTATTGCAATAATAGTAGTGTAATTGAAATGAGCGATAATGCACCGACTGAACAGCGCTGGGTTCTTGTAGTAAGCATAGTGTTAGTCTTGTTGGGGGTAACCTTATTGACTTTGCGTTCTGTCCTATTTAGTTTGGCATTAATAATAGCCGGCATTGCCATTTTTACATATTGGTTATATGGGGTAGTTAGATCTCGAGAGGTAGATCGACAATTGCCTGATGATCGTACAATCTCCTCAAAGTCAGGAGCAGGAGTAGAAACACTCTGCACTTGTTCAATCTGTAAACACACAGAATCCAAAACGTGCATTGGAATAAAGTGTGCATGTTGTGTTTTGATGAGAAATAAACAGATTGTTGGTCATTTTAATAGACCTTCTGAATAGTCAGTCTTTTCAAATCGCTATGAATGCGGGGACGCTTGGAATTGTTGGTGCTCATTATACATATCTCTAATTGCATTGCTGTAGGCTAGGAGTTGATATCATCTGAGGTGCTCATTCAGTGTTAAGATAGTCAAATGTTGGAAGAAGAAGACTTGAGTAAAGTGATGGCGACACGATAACTTTACGGATTGATTCTCACCAACGTACCTATCGTTTAATCTTGATTTTAAAATGTGATCTCGTCCCTTAAGTTATATCCGACTGATCATCCACCTTGGCTTGTGGTTCCTGCTCTGTTAGTGGAATAAATATCCCGTCATCTCTCGCGATCAGCTCTAGCCTTTGTCCCTTGCCCAAATTAAATCCATCTATGACCGGTTTAGGTAAAACGATTACGGAACTCGTACCCAGCGTCGTGAGAGTCACTGTGTATTTTGTAGGCATTATGAGTTGGATCTTAGAAGTATTTTATATTTAATACTTATGTTCGATATGTATATACAATTATGTCCCCACTAAGATATCCATAATAATGGGGATACATATATACTAGTAGAAAATGTTAGTCGAAACAGGTCACATCGATCCGCCTTTATCGATTCTACTTGTTTCGCCAGAGTATCCACCTATGCCTGGTGGAGTAGGTCGCTATACATCCCACCTCAAGGATAATTTGGTCAAGATGGGATTTACAGTTCAGGTTATATGCGATAAGCGAGGAAATGGGGAGTTTTCTGGTATCGGCCAGCACAATCCGGATAATTCTGAAATTCTTATGGAGATAGTCGAACGAATAAATCCTGACCTAGTACACATCCAGTACGAGCCTGGGTTGTATGGATTGAGACTGGACATGCTGAACCCAGCAAGGACTTGCACAAATATTGACGAATTTTATGAATCATGCAAGGTTCCAATTGTAACCACATTCCATTCTGCTTATCCCTTCAGACAGTGGATGAGCCTGCCTATCCCAATCTACGAGCGACAAAACGACACTTACATAGTGAGAAAAGCAAAACGAATGATTAGTTTCTGGACAAGGCTGACCAACTATCATTCTTTTCATGAATTGAACAAG
Source organism: Nitrososphaerales archaeon TH5896 (assembly GCA_014523625.1). Lineage (GTDB taxonomy): Archaea > Thermoproteota > Nitrososphaeria > Nitrososphaerales > Nitrososphaeraceae > TH5896. The sequence goes on along the minus strand of JAATVP010000067.1, from coordinate 3,593 downwards.
AAGAAGCTCGCGAAGGGCGCCGCTGGAATCTCATTTTCAGAAATGTAGATGTCCCGGATGATAGGAGATCAAAAATGCAATGTGATATTTCATGGTGCCGAAAAACAAGATTATACCTCAAACAGGAGCAAAGCTGAATTAAGAAAATCCTATTCTATCCCAGCCAATGGTAGGATTGCTTTGGCGCTGGGCTATGCGACGGCGACTAAAGGCTGGGATGTTATTGAGAAAATGGAGATACCTGACGGCTGGACCATTGTCATTAATGCTTCTAAAAACGAGTATAGCCACGAGGACTTCCCAATGAGCGACAGTAAGAAGAACTTGATTAATCTACACAGAGATTTCCTGAGCGAAAAACAACTATGTGAGCTATTCTCGTGCGCAGATGCTGTCATATTGCCTTACAAGGTTAGCTCAGGGTCAGGAATCATGTTTGATGCATTGTCCTATGGCCTGCCTTTTATCGCTACTAGGTTAGGATTCTTTGTTGAATTCGCATCTCATGGTCTAGGCATCGCAGTTGATCGGAATCCGAAAGAATTCTCAAATGCAATGATGTACCTTGACAAGAATTATGATAAATATGTCGACAAGATTAATGAGTTTAGCATGAAATTAAATTGGGAGCAAATAGCCAAGGAACATGCCGGGTTATATTATAAAGTAGTAAAAAGAAAAAAAGAGCAGGCAGTAATTGTATGATTAATCTCAAAATAGTTAGAAGATTATCGCCAATAAGATCTAGAGTTTGATTTTTTTGTAGCACCCGATTTTTCAATTACTATAGCAGATTCATGCATCAGTGTATTGGTGACCGTCAATTATCCAAACATCAGGAAAGTTTCTACTCAGAGCAAATTGTGATTTAGCTTCCATTCTGAACCCTATAACTAGTAATCGGGGGACACACGAATTACGATTTGGAGGATTAGCAAGAGAAGCAACCCTTGCAAGTAGCATGAACCTCAGAACCGACGTGACTTACCATTTAACTATTCAGTGAAGTTAAGTTCCGTTGAATTCTTCGACGGACATGAGTTTTACTATGTGATTTGAATGATTCTTGGTGAGATCCGATGTTATGAATGCTGTGAATTCATCTTACATCTTGTTCAAACTCATATTAGAAGCTGTTTAACGATTCTTCGTCAGTATGTCATGAGAAAGGTAAGGTAGATAGGCGTCAGCTTCGTATAGCTACTGCATCGTTACTGGCTTTTCTTCATTCTCAAGCACTTCACAATTAGCTACTGCGAAATCTCCTTCCATAGGATCAAAGTCGTCTATGCTGTCTCTTCCATCACCACAATCAAAATAGTCAGCTCCTTCACTTCCAGATAGGACATCATCTCCTTCTCCGCCATAAAGAGAATCGATGCCAAGATCTCCTTGTATGTAATCACCGCCATCGTTTCCATAAATTACATCACTTCCCGGTCCTCCACCTAAATGGTCGCTTTGGTTCGAACCCCGAATTTCATCGTTACCTAGGTCTCCGTAAATAAATGCATTGCTGCTGTTGGCAGATGGTACTGCTTGAGTGCTATTAGTCTCCATAAAAGACATTTCAATGCGACTTGAATTTTCTGTCATCGCGCTACTCAAAAGATCATCATATGGAGTTCCACGGGTGAGCGCGAAGGTTGCTTGCTCTTTGTCAAATGAACTAAATATCAATACCACAAACAAAGCAACGATACTAACCCCGACGCCAACAGTTAACGATAATTTTAAGGTCATTAAACTACGACATTTAATCTTCCTCTCCAACAATAAATGGGATACTACTTTTAGTTCTATTAGAAGAAGAATACTATTTATCACTAAAGACTCTTTGAGAATAAATGCATCATCGTGTAATGTATGTGGAGAATCAGTCTGAACCCCATATTTGCTCTGTCACTTCCCGGGACTGCTATTTCCCTTTAGGTTCATTTGCCTTGTGGTTCACAACGTTTCACTTTGCCTAGGCGAACAGTGGATAAGTAGAGCGAATGGGCAGATGGTTCCAAATGTATCTGTCGGTATTGTAGTACCTTGGCAAAATTGACGTGTTCATTGCGGATCTAGCAACCAAGAAATCTTGCTCGAATGGATGAAACGACAACAACAACATTACGGTTAATTTCTGGCAGCACTATCTACTTGAATTCCACAGAGTCACTTTGAGGTATGTAAGAATCTTAGTGTGTCGGTGCCTACGTCCTCCTTGTCCACTTTGTATCTAGTTAAATATCTTTTAGGATAAAAAACCAAAACTAAATGCGCCAAATTGTGAAGTCTTAATATTGAGAGGGCTATCACATATTGTGGTTTTCATGCCACCGTTTGCATATCTCATAGCAGGGCTAGTTGTTTCATATTGCCTTGCGATACTGGTGTTAGTCGATGAAGACAGTGTCGCATTAGGAGAACCGAATTTAATATCTGCTGAATTTCATTTAGACAAGATCGTGGATGGTTTGTCAAGACCTACCGGCCTAACTTTTTTGGGCCCCGATGACCTTTTAGTCATTGAAGAGGATACAGGAAAGGTTAAGCGGATTGTTGATGGAGAGATCTCTCAAACAATGTTAGATCTGGATGTTTCCACGGATGATTCTAGAGGTTTGATAGGGATCGATTCGTACCAAAATGGGAGCAAAACCTTTGTGTTTTTGTATTACACTGAATCAACATCGTCTCGTGACGGCGAAGGTGACCCCCTTGGAAATCGGCTGTATAGGTATGAATTATCTGATGATAAGAAGAGTCTAATTAACCCAAAGCTGCTTTTAGATCTGCCTGCTGGACCCGGTTCAATGGATAACGGTGGTCCCGTTCTAGTTGGACCAGACAAATATATCTATTTAGTAGTAGGTCAAATTCAGGACGATCATGGAGTTGGCCATCAGACAAAAGCTCAGAACTTTGAGGGGGGAGTCGATGCAGACGGAACAAGCGGCGTCCACAGAGTTACTCAAGATGGCAAAGTCGTTGCTACAGGAATCTTAGATCCCGCAGCCGAGAAGAGCGGCTATTTTGCATACGGGATAAGAAACAGCTTTGGGATGGATATTGATCCTATCACAGGAAAGCTTTGGCTCAGTGAAAATGGTGTGCACACAAACGATGAGATTAATTTGGTAGAGTCAGGGTTTAATGGAGGCTGGAAAGATGTGACAGGCTTTGCTCCTTCTAGTTTTGACTACAGTGGGTTGGTCTCGTTTAAAGGAACTGGAAAATATAGTGACCCGAAATTTGTGTGGAACCAGACTGTAGCGCCAACTGCACTTTTATTTTTCAATAGCGATAGCTTTGGACCCGATTACAAGAATGATATCTTTGTTGGTGATTATGCATTTGGCAGAATCTATCACTTTGAAATGGATTCGGAAAGAACGGGTCTACGCTTAAACGGTACCTTATCCGACAAAATAGCTAATTCAGATTCTGAGCTTCAAAGTACTATTTTTGGCGAAGGGTTCGGGGTTCCGACTGATCTAGAAATTGGTCCAGATGGGTTGCTGTATGTTTCCTCGTTAAGAGACGGAGCAGTTTACAAAATTACTAGATAAAGGCTACAATTGAATTGTAGAATGGAATGTTCG
>JAATVP010000066.1 GCA_014523625.1 Nitrososphaerales archaeon TH5896 | reverse complement strand
TTGCTGAAACATCGATGAATAACATTATGAACAAAGATAATACTAAATTTGTTAGGACGTTGTCTCATTCACTGATGAAAATGTGTGGCAGGGGCCCCGGATTCACACCCTCCGGAGATGATTTCATCTGCGGTTTTAGTTTCTTGTTTAATTGGCTTACACGAGGTCTAAAATATCCTTCTTTATCACTGCCAAAGAAGAGTATATGCGATCTGACCACTTGGATTAGCTTCAAATTCATTGAATATTATCAGAAATTGATCGTCGATGAACAAATCCAAGGTTTGATCAATTCAATTGGGGAAGGGAGTACTGACCATTTCATGTCACTGATATCTACGCTGAGTTGCAGAGGACACACGTCAGGAATAGATATTGGCACCGGTCTCTCAACAGCCCTCTTCACTTTATGCGATCGGTCCCTTGGGACAGAACTCCTTTCCAAAGTTCAGACTTTGCTAGAGGAGGGAAATCGACAAAAAGAATAATATTTGTAACGATATCAACTAGAGTCATCCAAGAGGCTCTAAAATTTATCTTAACTCTCGAATGGAGTGAGTAAGGTTTCAATATGTGGAATTTACTTTATTATTCCGCCTAAATCGCTCAGGAATAGTAAGATCGAATTCAGATGAGGCCTCACAACTCTTCCTTAACCTTCGTTTGCTAATTTATATATCTATTTATTCTTATTTTATGATAAATGTAAATCCTTGAATGTTCTGTACATTAAATTTAAATAAGATATGCCTAATTTAGTAACTCTTGAGTAATCCAAGATCAGATCTAATCGTTTTTGCTATCGGTGGAAATGCTCTTGTGAGATCAGGTGAGAAAGGAACATTTGATGAACAGTATCATAACGTACAGGTTGTTGTGAAGCAAATCGTTGAATTTATGAAGAATGATAACTGCAAAAATAGAATAGTTCTGACCCATGGTAACGGACCACAGGTGGGAGCAACCCTTGTAAGACATAGGTTGGCGGACGATTACTACCCTTCCATGCCATTGTACGTATGTACCGCAGAAACGCAGGGGTTTATAGGTTATATTATTGAACAAGCTTTGCAAGATGAGCTAGACCGTGCAAACATGAATAAGAATGTGACAACTCTCCTAACTAGAGTAATCGTTGATTCAAATGACCCTGCATTCCTCAATCCCACCAAACCTATTGGAGAAACATTTGATGATGAAATGACCGACGTTCTGTTGAGAAAGGAAATAGTACAACTTAAAAAACGAAATGTAGGTTCAGGTGGTACAAAGTTCAAGCTCTTGGTTCCATCCCCAAAGCCAATTACAATCGTAAATTATGAAGCAATTAATTCTTTAGTAAATGCTGGATTTATTGTTGTCGCGTGTGGAGGGGGAGGAATACCCGTGTTGAAGAAGAATTGGAATACCATAGGGATTGATGCTGTAATAGACAAAGACCTTGCTAGCGAAAGACTAGCAACATCAATAGGTGCTTCAACATTAGTATTGCTAACCAACGTAGATGGAATATATCGGAACTATGGTAAGCAGGACCAGGAATTAATAGATACGATTAGTATAGGAACGGATTTCGAGCAGAAATTAGGATCGCAAGACCTGGAAAGCGGTAGTATTGGGCCCAAAGTGCAAGCGTCAGTCTCTTTTATAAGAAATGGAGGAAGGGAAGCAATAGTCTGCTCGCTTCAGCACCTTTCTAATGCATTATCTGGTATATCTGGGACGCATTTCTTTAGATGACCTTTTCTATTGGAAATTGTCAAAATGAAAGATGAAATTGGCATTAAAGAGCGTATAAAAGAAGCTAACACTGTGGCACTAGAACGGATGCGTTTGTCCAGACCCATTCTTATCGATATTAAATGTGCAAAGGATATTCTTCCTCAAATGAAGAAGAATTCAATATTTCATGCAGGCCCTCCCATTGATTGGGAGAGAATGTGCGGCCCATTGCGAGGAGCCATCGTGGGTACTATGATCTTTGAAGGATTAGCTACGACTTGGAATGATGCTGTGAAATTGATAAGACAGGGCGGCGTCGAATTCTCTTCTAACCACGATCATGAAGCAGTGGGACCTATGGCAGGAGTAATATCGCCATCGTTGCCTATTTTGGTTGTCAAGGATCAGAGTAATGGCAAGGTATGTTTTGCTCGATTCGTAGAGAACAGAGTACAATTTGGACAATTCGATAAGGAGTCAGTTAATGTTCTTAGATTTTGGTCCGAGAGAATATCCCAGCTTTTGGGCAAGGCCATCCGTAAGAGTAAGGGAATAGATCTTAAACCGATAATGGCTAGGGCACTGCATATGGGAGATGAACTGCATAATAGACCAGCTGCAGGTACGTTACTGTTTGAAAGTATCATATTACCTCACCTACTGGGTGTTTGTAGTCCAAATGATGTTAGAGAAGTTACGAAGTATCTTTCAGAGAATGATATTTTTTTCTTATGTATAAGTATGGCCGCATGCAAAGCGATCACAAAAGCAGCTCATGGCATCAAATACAGTACGTTAGTAACAGTTATGGCAAGAAATGGAACTAACTTTGGAATAAAGGTGAGCGGCTTAGGGAATGACTGGTTCGTCGGAAAAGCAAACATGATTGAAGGCTTGTATTTTCCAGGTTACGGCCCTGAAGATGCCAATCCAGATATAGGTGATAGTGCCATTACAGAGACTGCGGGTATTGGGGCATTCGCTCTGGCAGGATCACCTGCAATATTAGCACTTATCGGAGGAACAGCCGAGGACGCCATAAGGTACACATACGAAATGCGCAAAATCACCAATTCCCTTAATGATACATTTACCTTGCCAATCATTAACTTTCAAGGTACTGCGACCGGTATTGATATTAGAAAAGTGATGAGAACCGGGATCACTCCTGTTATAGATACGGCTATGGCGCATAAGCAAGCGGGCGGTGGATACATTGGAGCAGGCCTAGTAAAGGCACCTTTGGAGCCCTTCAAAAATGCTTTACATGCTTATGGTAGACGATACAAACTGGTTTGAATTGTCGATGCCAATTCTTTTGAAATAATAAAAATAGTACGTAGGGATAGATCTCCAGTGCTAAAGCTTTGTCAAACAAAACCGCAAGAGAATCTACAGAAACACAAAAAAAACGACATGAGTTGCATCGTATAATAATTAGGACACAGTATCAAAGGAGAAGGTGCGAACATGGATAACTCAATAACCAAATCACGTTACTTTTATTGCTTTTCGACAAGTTGTCATCCTATTTGGTTCATAAATACACTTTCGCACAACCGCAGTGGGTGGATCCTGTAATATTCGAGAGTAGTAAAATTGCAGAGGTATTGGCTGAAATTTCTAACTATCTTGCAATTCAATTCATTTCTGAGAAATTGGGAAGCGAACAGTGCATTTGATCAACGTGTACTGGACGATAGGTACCCGGAATACCCAAATAAATCCTCCAGACTTTCTCTGCATATGAGGCAGACCCAAAATTGGAAACTGCTATTTCAGACGGGCAGCTGTTAAATATACCATTATAAGCTTATTTTCTTTTTATGTATAATAGCAGAATTCGGTGTAGTCAATCAATTACTCCTTTTCCATGCCCTCTTTGTGAATCCAATAATATGATATCCTATCAGCTCCAATCCAATAAGTTTCGGTAGCCGCGTCAACGACTATCTCTTTAGTAGCATTTTCAAATTTTACATTATGTTTGTGTAATTCGATTTTTTCACCAGTATCCAATCTTATCATTACTTCACCGTTTTTTTCCACGCTGGACTTCAAGGCTTCGTAATTTGCCATACCTTAGTTGAATATCAGTGCCTATTAACCTTTAACAGTGGATAGACTTCAGTCCACTAAGCTCACTGTGATCCGTACATGTTGCCAACTAGCATTGTGCTTCATGGTGTGACTCTCTATGTTTTGGCTTTTTGATCACAACTGGAGAGGCAATACCTAAGAGAGAATCCAATTATCGCGCTATATCGTATGTCTGGTCGATTTTACAAAAACCAAATCAACGCAGATCTTCACAAATTGGGGTGTATAAATGAATAAAATACCCGTATAGGACATTTATAATTCCCCTAGTACATTCATCGGTGATATACGTTCTAGACTTTTATATATACTAATATACGTGACATAGCGTGCTTAAAAGAAATTCTGTACAAACGTATATTCTAATAGCTATAGCCCTTGGAGCAATTACACTCCATATGGTGCCAACAACTCAGGTATTCGCAAGCTATTCTGGTTCGGCAGCCGCGGCAGCCGCGGCAGCCGCGGCAGCAGGCAAAGCAGCAGCCGCAGCAGCTGCTGCAGCCGGCGGATCTGCAGCCGTAGCAGCAGCAGCCGGTGACGGAGCCGCAGCAGCAGCCGCAGCCGCTTCAAAGTATGGATCAGCAGCAGTAGCAGCAGCAGCTGGACACGCAGCTGCAGCAGCAGCTGCAGCAGCAGGTGGATCAGCAGCAGTAGCTGCAGCGGCAGGCAGCGCAGCAGCCGCAGCAGCAGCAGGAGGATCAGCCGCAGCTGCAGCAGCAGCAGGTAGTGCAGCAGCCGCCGCAGCAGCAGCTGGCAAATATGGCTCAGCTGCGGCAGCAGCAGCCGCAGCAGCAAGCGGAAGTGGTGCTTCGGCAGCAGCCGCAGCGGCAGCCGGTAAGGGAGCAGCAGCGGCCGTAGCAGCCGCAGCAGGCTATTCTTCAGCCGCAGCCGCAGCCGCAGCTTCTTCTGGACACTATGGTTCGTCAGCAGCCGCAGCAGCTGCAGCATCAGGTGGCGCAGCAGCTGCAGCCGCAGCCGCAGCAGGCGGATCTGCAGCCGCAGCAGCAGCAGCAGGTAAGGGTGCCGCAGCCGCAGCCGCAGCAGCGTCTGGCGGAGGTTCAGCAGCGGCAGCAGCCGCTGCTGGTAAGGGAGCAGCCGCCGCAGCAGCAGCCGCAGGCGGATCTGCAGCAGCAGCAGCAGCAGCAGGTGGTGCAGCAGCAGCAGCCGCAGCAGGCGGATCTGCAGCAGCAGCAGCAGCAGCAGGTGGTGCAGCAGCAGCAGCCGCAGGTGGACACGGTGGAGCAGCAGCAGCAGCCGCAGCCGCATCTGGTGGCGACAATGGCCACAAGAGGTATGGGAAAGACAGCTCTTCAGCAGCCGCAGCCGCAGCCGCAGAATCTGGTGGATCAGCAGCCGCAGCAGCAGGCAAAGCAGCAGCCGCAGCCGCAGCCGCAGCCGGCGGATCAGCAGCTGCAGCCGCAGCAGCAGGTGACGCAGCAGCAGCAGGCGCAGCCGCGGGAGGTGGAAAAGGTGGCTCTTCAGCAGCCGCAGCCGCAGCCGCAGCATCAGGTGGCGACAATGGCTACAAGAAGTATGGAAAAGACCGCTCTTCAGCAGCCGCAGCCGCAGCCGCAGCATCAGGTGGCGACAATGGCTACAAGAAGTATGGAAAAGACCGCTCTTCAGCAGCCGCAGCCGCAGCCGCGGCATCAGATAAAGCAGCCGCAGCCACAGCCGCTGCGAGCGATAACTATGGAAAGAAGAAGTATGGTGATGACAACTCAGCAGCAGCCGCAGCCACAACCGCAGCCGCAGCCGCAGCGGGCGATAACTATGGAAAGAAGAAGTATGGTGATGACAGTTCTTCAGCCGCAGCCGTAGCCACTAGCAGTGACGATGGTGATAAGAACAAGAAGAACGATTACAATGATGAAAGGAACAGCAACAATGAAAGGAACAGTAATGATGAACCTCAAAGCATTTCAACTGAAAGTGAAGGAGGTGAAGACGGCGGAGAAGGCGGAGAAGGCGGAGAAGGCGGAGAAGGCGGAGACCAATAGTAGTCGCTATAAATAGAAATAGAGTTACAAATCCCACTTTCTTTTTTTAATGATCGTAAGGAATGTGGTCCTCATGAAAATTGTTTGGTGTTATTTTACGATATTGGGATTTATTCATCAAATTGATTGTGAAAGATTGAGTTATAACCCGTAAGAAAACATCCTACTTAAGAAAATCTGCATAACTAACTTAGCCTAACAGGAATTAGAAAAAAACATACGTTTATGAACAGGTCCATAGTCAAATCCCATTTGAAGATTTAAAATTTATGAAATTAGTTAAATGTACTCAGCTGTTTGACGGGATTCAAGAAAAAAATGATTGTTATATAGGGTTTGAAGGCGATGAGATAAAATATATCGGAAATGACAAGACACCAAAGGTAGAAGGGACTGCTGAAAATGGCAACGAAATCATCGCAGAAGGAAACACGTTTGCAATAACTCCCGGGTTTATCGATGCACACAGTCACATAGGATTAGTTAGGTCTGGTGAGCCTGATAGAGAAGAAGAGGCCAATGATCACTTCAATCCTATTTATCCGCTAGTGAACGCCTTACACAGTATCTATATGGATGACCCCTCGTTCACTGAATCCGTTGAAGGTGGAGTACTCTATTCAACAGTTTTACCAGGTAGTGGAAACATTGTCGGTGGAAAAGCAGTTCTAATACGCAACTTCGCCAAAGACATTGGTGAAGCTTACATGACTGATGTTGGGATTAAGATGGCATTAGGTTATAATCCACGTAGCACAACAGAGTGGAAGGGCGACAGACCATCAACGAGAATGGGGGCAATCGCTATGCTCCGCGAAAATTTGTTAAAGGCAAGAAAAATGCAACATCTTATACAAATGGAAAAAAAGGTTTCTGATGAAGTAGACCCACTTACAGAGGTGTTCATGGAAATACTTTCAAATAAATACAAAATGATGGTGCACCTCCACAAAGAAGATGATGCAATGGTACTGATCCAACTAGTGAATGAATTTGGAATGAAGGCTGTCGCAAATCATTGCGCTGACGTCCATAGAGAAGAGGTTTTCGGAGCTTTGAAAGCCGCTTCGATACCTGTAGTTTATGGACCGATGGACTCTTTTCCATACAAAGTAGAGCTAAAACATGAAAGTTGGAGAAATGTTGAAAAATTGATAGCATCAAAGGCAAAATTCTCGTTTATGAGTGACCATCCTGTTATTCTGCAGAGAAACCTTTTCTATACTTTAAGACATCTTCTAAGATTCGGCATGTCAAAAGCTGACGCAATTTCGAAAATTACGAAGGAAGCGGCCGATATAATCGGAGTAAATGACATTGGTCAAGTAAAAGCGGGGTATAAGGCATCATTTGTAGTTTGGAACGGTGATCCATTCTCCTTATCAAGCTATCCCGTACTAGTAATCGCAGAAGGAAAAACTGTGTACCAGGAATAGATGACAACTCAGCCAGTCGGTTTATCGTTTGCCAAGCTACCTCATTAAACAGATCAATAAGGTCAACGAAAAAATTAGATGGATAATAATGATTATTGATTTTCATTATTTGATCGGTTGAAGAGGAGCACTGAGATTCAAAAATTCTCCGTTCCTGAATACAGTAAATACAATGGTTTCCCCTATAGTTTTGTCTTCCTGAACGTAGGAGAGTAATCCCCCGATATCGACAATATTGTTACCATCCAAGGCTATTATCACATCACCACTTTGTCGTTCGCCATATTTGTTTGTAGTTGCAGCATCTATCCCTGCAATATCAGCAGTACCTCCTCTTACAATACTATCCACAAGGACTCCTTCCAAATCATCTGGGATATCATTGAATTGCTTTGCCAGATCTACAGTGAGGGTAGTACCTATAATACCGACGGCTGGATGTATGTAAACTCCATCCTGAATTAATCCGCTAGCAACTCTACCAATTGTATTAGATGGGATGGCTACACTTAAACCAGGAAATTGGGTGACAGACCCAGGCGCAGGAGGATTCAATCTCCCATATATCATACCTACCACTTCGCCGCGCATGTTTATCAATGGACCTCCAGAATTTCCTGGGTTTACAGCTACATCAGTTAGGATTGTATTGGGAACTGAATAGCCAAGAAACGGAAAATATAGCAAATAGTCCGTTTGGCTTATGATGCCTGCAGTCATAGCTATGTTAGAGGCAAAAGGATAGCCTATGGTAACAACATGATCTCCAATTCTAAGCGAAGATGAATTTCCTAGCGTTACTGGTTCAAAGGATATAATAGCTTCTGGAAGTGCAGTATTATTGTTGTCTATGATCTTTATCACCGCAGTGTCTGTAAATGCATCTCTTCCTACGACGGTGGCGTTATATCTGTCTCCATCTTTGAAAACGA
>JAATVP010000065.1 GCA_014523625.1 Nitrososphaerales archaeon TH5896 | reverse complement strand
TTTCGCGAAAGGATTTATAACAATATGATCTAAGTACATATATTATGGGATTCGGACAGTATATGGCTAAAGAATTGATGAGAGAGCTTGGGAATAAGTCTAGGGAATTCTTCGAATTCGTGATGCCCGCGCTAGATATGTATGAGGACGGTTCGGATCTAGTTATTCTGATTGACCTTCCAGGATTTTCAAAGCAAGATATCTCTTTGAGAATATTAGACAATGTCCTTTCCATAAGTGCAAAAAGGCAACGGAATGAAAGTACCAGTACAGGTACAGCTTACTTCCAGCAGCGACCGCTACATATCAACAAGAAGGTTCCGTTACCTCTCAAGGTTACGGAAGAGGACCAAGTACTCGGTTCCGCAACGTATGTTGACGGCGTCGTTACCTTGCGAATACCTATTCCTAGGTACAATACAATCCCTATTTCGTAATCGACTAGAAACTATCGCTTTCTTCTCGCGATGGCAAACGTTGCTGCGAATGTTCCCGCTGAGGCAACTAAACCTGCTATTCCCATGAGCAAATTGTATTGAATGAATATTGCTGATCCAATGAATAATCCTGACCCTATAATGCTAACTGAAGTCAGCCATTGTCTTCTAGATGAAATCTCCTTCGTGCGTAGATCCGCCTCCAGATATGATCGGAAAATTGGTGCCAGACCAATACTAGTTTCTATTCCCTTTACAAGCCGCCTGAAATAGTCTTTAGTCTCCTCTACATATGCTTCTCTAAGCAATCCTTCTTCAGATAATATATCTGCCAATACCTTAACGAATTGGAATTTAACCTTATGATGGTGATAAATTCCTTCAAGAATAGAGCTCATTCGCATATATAGTGCTAGATTCTTTGGGAGTCTAAATGGAAATTTGCTCATCGTCTTATTGGTGAGGTCAACGAGAGCCTTAACCTCCATCCTGTCTACTTGCTGACCGTGAAGAGATCTGATGCTAAGTTCCAAAGCCTTTTCTACAATGTACCTATTAACAGATGGTTCCAAAGTCCCCAGATCTATTAATACATTCACTGCTCTCACAGGATCTTTTTCAATTAAGCCGAGGTACAATCTTACTAATTTCAAGCGTGTATCATCATCGATTCTTCCCACCATCCCAAAGTCATACAAAATGATCTTGCCATCGGATGTCACAGAAATGTTTCCCGGATGAGGATCAGCGTGAAAAATGCTGTCTTTCAGGAGCATCTTGAAGAATATGCGATGCACTTTCGAAACGATCCTCTCTCTATCTAAACCCATCGCGTCCAATGAGGCAATATCTGTTATCTTTGTGCCGGGGATGTACTCCATAGCCAAAACGTGTCTGGAAGTTATCTCTGGAATAAGCTCTGGAATTAGTACGGCTGGATCATGGCTCAAATTTCTCCGAATCGCCTTGAGATTTCTTGCTTCAATTCTGTAGTCCATCTCTTCACTAATAGTTTCAACAAATTGCGAAAACATCGCTTCAACAGAATACCTCAAATTTGGATCAATGAAGCGGGTTGCCAGAGGCAGTATTGACTTTAGAACCTGGATATCTCTTGAGACGGTCTTCTCTATATCCGGCCGTGATGCCTTAATGATTACGTCACGACCTTTGTAGCGAGCTAAATAGACTTGTCCAAGGCTAGCCCCCGATTTAGCATTCTTATCGAATCTGTCGAAGATATGATCAATTTTTCCTATTTCATTTTCAAGAGTCCCCTGGACTGATGAAAAATCCGAAGGTGGTACGTCATCTTGGAGCTTAGCTAGGACTTCGAGATAGGGTTGAGGAAGCACATCAGTTCTGGTTGATAACCACTGGCCTAGTTTGATATATGAAGGACCTAATGCAATAAACGTGGCAAGCGTCTTTTCGGCGTGTCTTTTGTATTTCTTGGTGTCGATATTTCTACCCTCTCGCTTTACCCACTCCCGACGGTCTCTCCTGAGATGAATAAGTATTGGAATTAGCTTGATTAGTACCTTCATAAGATATAATTTAGAAGCACGTGGGCTTGATTCCATCGTTTTTGAGACTGCATCTTCCGTAGTTATGGACTCGGAGGAATCTTTATGATCTAGTTGCTCTATCTTTTCCAAAATTTATCCTCGCCTTTGGGCCAACTTTTTTATAGACTTGGTGAGGGCGTAGCCGGTATATGCAGCAAATATCCCTGCAAGGTAGGGAGACGGATCTTCCTTAACGCCGATATCGGAAAAGGATTTTGAATTTGTGATAGTATTTCTCGAACGCCTAATTGACTTTTCTTTTAGAGTTGAATAAATTGAGAATCCGGAAAGCATACCGACTAAGTATTCTGGTGCATCAAAGATCAGGTGCCCAAGAGGATCCTTTAGCGGGTCTACCTTGTCTGAATGAACCGAATAGTAGCTATCGTATTCTCTTATGTGGAGTTTTCCAGCCCTGAATTGCCTTAATGCCCCGCATCCTTCACCAAGTGATGTCGGAGAATACTCAATGATAGGTCTGACAGACTTTGGTACTATGATGGAACCGTCATCGTCTACGAATTGCACGGTTATTTACTTGGGATTTAGCCGGATATAATATTAGCTCTGGTGTCCAATACTTGATTTCAAGGTTTGCAAGTTTGACAAATATTTTCATCTGATTAGTGCATATATGAGATTGCAAAAGCCGAAATTCTTTCTTGGTTGATTATCAACGAACGTGTAAGAGGCCCAACAAAGAAAAACCCCTAATAATATGAAAATACTACTAGGTAGTATGTCAGATGATCAGCAAAAAAGGTACCGTAAACTTTCGGAGAGCGAGATAGAGTCAGCAATTTCCAGTTTGGAATCTTGGGCCGTTATGGACTCAAAGCTTCATCGATCATTCAAGTTCGGCAACTTCGTTGAGGCATTTACTTTCATGACAGAGGTAGCACTTCATGCTGAAAAGATGGATCATCATCCAGAGTGGTTCAATGTGTATAACACAGTGAAGATCGACTTGATGACTCATGACGTTAATGGCATTAGCGATTACGATATTAAATTGGCTCACCTTATCAATTCCATCTATGAAAAGAAAAAATGATCGACGCAAATAAAATATACCCTCTCTAATGACTATTTGTGGCCAATCAATCAATTAGTGCATATTGTTTTTCTAATCATTTTTTACAGGACCTAAAATCTGCTGAATAGGCTAAGAGGCCTGCCAAAGTCTTGCAATCTTGAATCTCGCCTCTTAGGCATTTGCGAATCGCGGTGTCAATCTTCATCCTTTTGATAGAAATATTCTCATCATCATCGAGTCTACCCCGCGGCACTTTTATCAAATCAGTGCATACAAAGAGGTACATTAGCTCCGTATCGTAGCCAGGGGCGAGATAAAAAGTTGTCAATAGAGAAAATTTTCCGACGTAGCCTATTTCTTCTGCTAACTCTCGATAAGCAGCCCTTGCAGGAGTTTCCCCTTTTTCGATTTTGCCTGCTGGAATCTCTAGCAAACATTTACCAGTTGCATGCCTGTACTGCTTGACAAGATAGACATACGAATCATTATCTATAGGAATCATCCCTACTGAAGGTCTGTGATCAACTATCTCTTTTTCAATAATTTTGCCATTTAAAAGGTATTTGTCAATTCTCAATGAAATATTTCCCGAATGAATTCTTGTACTCTGCTTCACGTCGACCGGACGTAGCTGATTTTTAGCTAACTTTCTTGCCACCATCTTGCCTATCTACTAAATTGAATGCAATGTTCTAGGATTTCTTATTAACTCCAATCATTCTAAGAAGAATACGTGAAAATTTCATCTAACGTTACCGAGAATGGTTTTCGTCCGCTAATTTTAAACCTAGTAGAGTTACCCTTAGTACCTATCTCCTGAATGTATCCAAGTTTCTTGAAAATGGCAATCCCTATTTTGCCTCTTTGTCGATTGTTTCCACATGCGACTCGTTCCCTATCCTGTAGATCTTGGAGGATGAAGGTTCCGTCCTCACTTTTATCCGATAACTCTAACGCTGCTCTCCAAATCTTATAAATGTAAGAGCCAGAATTATTAAGAGAACCCATGTACAGCGTCCTCGAACGTGACATTGACTGAGTTATCAATTGCGCTGCGAATTCCATCTTGTCGGTCTTACTTGTGTAAAATCTGTAAATATTTTGTCTACGATACTTTCGTTCCTCTTGATTGTTATCAAACCAATAGACGAAGCCTTCTGGTTCAGGCATAAAAGGCTGAATTGCTTTGATTCGGTTTAATTTGGGGTTCGAGTTGACCATATCTTGCGCAACCTCTATCATCTCGAAATTGACTAGATACTTCTTCTGACGATGTGATTCAAGAACCATGATAATACCCTCGTCAATTAGGGATTGTAGTGCGATTCGAAAATTAGGGTCGTAATGTCTTCCAGCTTCTCTAAATAGTTGGCTTTCAGGGATACTTCTGTGGATACCTTCACAGATCAACTGCCTCAATACCCATTTTTGCCATTCTTGGATAGCTAGCATAGAGGATAGCTAAAAATTCTCATGCTGTTATTTAAATTAATCAAATTAATCTTAAAATATCAAACTAAATGTGTTAATCGCAAATGGCCAGCCCTTAATTCAAGTTTATATAAGTGAGTTCTTTAGTTTTTATACGCAAGTTGGAATCCACCACAAGCGATGACGTGGGAACCCGACCACTTGAAGATATTTTCGGAAATGCTGTAGCAAAGGTTTTGGATTTTCTGATAATTAACGAACCCTTTGACTATTCTCTGGATGAGATTAGTCGGTTAGTACATATTCCAATAGACACTTTGAGAAAAATGGTCCCAGGACTGGTTGAGAAGGGACTGCTGGAAGAAATCGGAAAGAAACGTGAAAGTAAAAGCTATAAAGTTAATGAAAAAAGCAAACTGGCCCGGTCACTTGGTCAATATGTACTTACAAAAATTAATGATGACATAGAAAAAGAGAAGTTTAGTAGAAGGGTCAAAGCAAAAGTAGCTGCGCCTCGGATTAAAGGCAATTAGATAGTTAAGGCAGAGCGAATTGAGAGGAGTTCAATGTGGCATGTTAGGCTTCTCTGTCGATTTAGATGATATTTGAAGAAGGTCATTTTGTCTGCAGCACTTCACGTCTGAGGTCATGGGATCAGAAGATAGGCTAAAATAGTCTATCAATTAATTAAAGACGCTACTAACTTATGGATCGTATAAAGAGAATATCTACAGCAGTATTGGAGAAATATCCGGATCGTTTTGGTTCAGATTTTGAAAAGAACAAGAAAGCATTACAGGAGATCGCAATCACGAAATCCAAAGTCCTCCGGAACAGAGTGGCAGGGTACATAACCTCTTATCTAAGGAAGCAGAAAGTTCAAGAGAAGATTCTTGAATCTGAGATCGACTCAGATATTGAAGTTGAGGACGAGAATTCGGAAGAGAAGGAGCCAAATAACGTGTAACGTTGATTACAATTCGACTATTGGGGGGCGTCAAGAAAATAATTGGCGAGGACTCCATTTCTATCACAGAACCCGTAATTAAGGTATCTAACGTAATTGACTTGCTAAAGAAGAACACTGCTGAGCATGCGAAGCTCAACATCGACAATATTATCTTCGCCGTAAATGGCGTAGATTGCTCCATAATGGGTGGGATGGATGCATCAGTTAAAGATGGTGATGAGGTAACCGTCGTGAGCATTGTGCATGGCGGCGGCGGTGGAACTGCAAGATGATGTTTTACGTAGGGGAAATCATAGTGTACTTTGGATTGGAGGATTGAGAGCTACTACCTCCAGTTGCTTTTGCAGCGCTCGAATTATGATGAAGCACAATTGACGAATAGCAACATTTGCTCTGATTTCAAATTGTCAAATTTCTACGTTTCAATTTTTTATTGCGGTAAATTGGATAGTGTCGCTGGAATTAAGTTAGTAGAACAAATACGACACCGTTTTGAAAAAGTTTACATTCAAGGGTTTAATTCCGAGGTTATTTTTGGCTTGCAGCATGTTGTCGAGGATTTAAAGATCACGTTGGAAGCTCTCAAAAGACAGATCATGGTTGCAAATCGACCAGAGCTTGATTTATTATTAAGACTCTCTTGTACTACTCAAATTTCCAAGGCAATAAGCTATGCCGGTATAAAGTCTGGAAAATGCGCTTGCTTTGTCATTTTCTCTAAAAATAAACGTGATTTACTCAAGGCTCGGAACTGTGCATTACAATCATTGCCAGATTTTGATAATTCCGAGTTCACTAATGATGCATCAACGCGAAATACTCTTGCGACAAAATTAGGTTTTAAATCCGGCTCATATTTTTTGGCAGACGATAGTGTATTCTTAAAGTATCTCATCGAACGTGCAGCTTTAATCACAAAGTAACTTTTGTCACCTTTCTTATTTTCTGTGTATTATGCTAAGTTAGGCGTAATGAAGTTACTTTACCTTTGTTACTAGTTTTCTCGTCGCTTTAAGCTAGCGTACAGTTCGCTTCCAAGGAGAAGTTATCTGAACCACTATTCAACTCTAGAGGATTTTGAAAGTTCATTTCTGTGTAGATAAAAACAATACTACAAACACTTCTACGTATTGTATTGTCGGTGATGGCGAGTTTACGGAATGAAAGGATCAATTACCTTAATAATGACCCGATCTTAGGGTCCATTTTACTCTAAGAATGATGCAATAATTGAACTATACCACTACCTATATGCTGAAAGTCTGATCACGAGCAGGATGTAACCTTAGTACACAAGATTTAGCAACCTGGTAACACAGCTTTTTCAGAAAAATAGAATCTGATCATCCATAGAGTATCAAGCGATCATCTTTGATATGGTAGAAGATATTACTGAACTCAGATCTATTGCTTCAACGAATGTGCCCATAGCTTCCTTTTTAGGAACAGTATTTGTTGCGACAATTTTATCCACTCCAGCCGCTTTAATTTGTTTAGTCGACTCCTCTGTCATTAACGCATGAGAGCACATGACTGTAATACCTCGACAACCACCTGATTTCAAAATATCAGCTGCTTTAATTATAGTACTTCCGGTACTGACAATATCGTCAATTAGAACAATATCTAGACCTTGAATTCGGTCTCCATTTAGTGACGCCAAGTGATCGACTTTTATTTCTCCTGTGCTCCGATCTCTTGTCTTCTTCAAGCAAGTAACATTATTATTTAACTTAAGGGCAAATGACTTTGCTCGCATAAAGCCACCTTCATCAGGCGATACTGTGATAGAGTTATTCATATTCATTCCAAGTTTGGACTTTGCGTAATCTGCAAGTAGCGGGATAGCAGATAAATTTATTGAATGCATCCTCTTTTGGAAGTATGATAATGCCCGTAAACTATGAATATCTACCGTTACCATACTGCGAGCTCCAAAGTTCCCATACATTTTTGCCAACAACTCGGCAGTTACTACCTCCCCCTCAAGAAATGCACTGTCCTGCCGTGCATAAGCCATATACGGTACTACAACAATGATATTCTTTGCAGAATCATCTGCACATTTCTTCAACAGCATTAGAGTTTGTAGTATATGCCTGTCGACATGTGGAGGGAATGCGGATTGAATTATTATGCATGTTCTATTCCCCAATTTCTCCTTTATTCGAATCTTGCTCTCACCGTCAGAAAATACCCTTAATTCAGGACAAATCTTGCTCAAACCCATTGCTTTAGAGATATTGGTAGCTAGATCTACAGATGATGGCCCTGCTATTACCACCTCTTGCGAAAGAATGGGGTTTTGACCTAATGAGTTTGACCCGCCATCTCTTTCTAGATCCATATCCTTTTTTTCCATTGAGAAAGGGATTCCTTCACGATCTTGCATAAGGAGTAAATCTTCATTTGCCTAAACATCTCAACAAGATTAGCTTTTCTATTTGAATGTTGCAGTAAGGATTCAGTTTCTTATTCACTGAAAGTCGTAGATCTTAGATCCATCTCCTGTAATCTCATTATTTAATCTAATGAACCAATTCAAATTTGTTCTCAATACATTCAACGTACAATGATTCACTCAATGTGGTTCTACAACGGAGCGCATAGATAGTAACTCCTATCCGCAATTGAGAACATGGTAGTGACAAGTCAATTAAGCTATTTCTCCACAGCTTGTATTGCCGTAATTAATTGTGGGACTTTTCTTCAGAGTTTCAATAAGAATCCAAGATGTTTTTCCTGAGGAGCGAAGAGTATCCTCAATTGTCATTCTTCGATATTTTCCAGCAACCAAGTGTGTGCTACATTGTTCATGCATAGCTTAGCTCTGGGGGACTGACGAAAAGTAAGGGAACCAGCGCTACATTCTTTTGGATAAATACTTAACCAGTTCCTACGCTCTCAGTGGGAGCAGTTCCGAGGTTGGGGTGTCCAAATTGTTCAGATATACCTTTATACATATTCAGTTCCTGCGCTGATAATGGCCTAATCTTCTCTATAGCCTCCTCAAAGTGCTTCATATGAATTCTAAGTTCCTTCACATTTGTATCGGCGGCTTTAGGGTCCTTGTATTTTGATATGTGTTCCCTTAGTGCCAGCATGACAGCTGCAGATGATAAGGACGAAATATCAGCACCTGTATATCTATCAGTAAGATCTGCCAGCTTTTGGATATCGACATCCTTTGCTAGTGGTTTTTTCTTTGTATGAATCTTTATTATTTGAACCCTTGATTCTCGATCAGGTGAGGGGACATATAGCAACCTGTCGAATCTACCTGGTCTGAGCAAGGCAGCATCTATAATATCAGGACGATTTGTAGCACCGATGACAATTACGTTGGTCAGTACCTCAAGTCCATCTAGTTCTGTGAGCAGTTGACTAATCAACCTCTCAGTTACATGAGAGTCACCGATGTCTCCGCCTCTCCTTGGGGCAATGGCATCTATTTCATCGAAAAAGATGATACATGGAGCAGCTTGCCTGGCCTTCCTAAAGACCTCACGTACTCCTTTCTCTGATTCGCCTACCCATTTTGAGATAAGCTCTGGACCCTTAATGCTTATGAAATTAGCTTCACTCTCATTTGCTGTTGCCTTGGCCATCAATGTCTTACCTGTTCCAGGGGGACCGTAAAGCAAGATTCCCTTTGGAGGTGTGGCGTCAGCGTAGGAAAATATACCTTGATACTTCAGAGGCCACTCTACTGCTTCTTGCAATTCCTGCTTAATAGAGGATAGTCCTCCGATATCATCCCATTTCACATCAGGAACCTCTACAAATACTTCTCTCATAGCCGATGGCTCCATCTCCCTGACAACATCCATAAAGTCCTGCATAGTTACAATGATCTTCCTCAATGTCTCCGCTGGTATGTTTTCTGAAGATAAATCAACTTCAGGCAGGACTCGTCTTAGTGCTCCCAGTCCTGCTTCCCTTGTCAAGGCATGCAGGTCAGCTCCGACATATCCATGGGAAATATCTGCCAGCTTTTCCAAGACAACATCTTTTGCAAGAGGCATCCCCCTTGTGTGTATCTGCAATATTTCTAATCTGCCCTTTCGATCTGGTACACCGATTTCAATTTCCCTATCAAATCTGCCTGGACGCCGTAGAGCCTCGTCAATAGCATTAACTCTGTTTGTTGCCCCTATGACTACCACTTTTCCCCTCGTAGACATACCGTCCATCAGAGAGAGCAGTTGAGCCACAATTCTTCTCTCAACCTCTCC
>JAATVP010000064.1 GCA_014523625.1 Nitrososphaerales archaeon TH5896 | reverse complement strand
CCACCATCGAATCAGACCATTACAATTATTGCATCGAAGCTCAATTTGTGTCCCAATTATTGCAAATTCTAATGAATGAAGATCTGCTATCGTATGACCACAAGTACATTCTTTAACCCGTTTCATACAACTATAATCAACCTACAAGATAATACTGAATACGATCCATCGGGCTAGTGTAAAAATATTGAAATTAGTACTAGTTATTTAGCCAACTTTGTCAATACAAGACTTTCAAATTTCTGTTCTGTCGATAGACAGCAATCTGTTAATGAGCAACATCAAGTGCCAATTTAGACTTTGTAGTCTTAGTGAAAATAGATCAAAGTTGGTAGGAATCTGCCGGAAGCCTACTCAACTCTAATCAAGCTGACTTTACCCATATTATACAGACCAACTCCATCATTCTGGAAATGCTGAAATAGATTCAAAGCATGAGATGTCATAAATTAATTTATTTTAAGAAATCAAAATTCTCTGTAACTTGTATGTATATATCATAGGTTGAATATATTAATAGTAAAGAACCAAAAATGACTTCGCTTATTGTTATACTGGCAGCTACATATCATTGCATTATCCATCACACTTAATCAGTCAGCCAGTGCTTCAACAGCAGACTTGTCCTCATATTCTGAGACTGGTGATTCTTTATCCTCACCAAATACTACTTCAAAATGTGTGAACTTTAATTCTGAGGAGAGAATGATTACAATCAATTGCAAGACTACTAACTTAACACAGCTTGATAACCAACTTAAAAATCCAGACGTACTATATAAAGACGCAAATATTGACAAAGGATGGGTATTGGATGCAGGCATTACAGTAGCTGAGAATGCCATTCTATACATCAATTCCAGCGACACTTCGTGGCTGAAAATAGTTGCAGATGAAGAAACTGCATATCCGATCTTTGTATCTGGTAGTTTGGAGATTGATTCAGTAAGCTCATGGAATCCTGATACAAATAATTATACTTCAAGCCTAGACTCTCACAGAAATGGTGAGGATGTTCATATTGGCACCCCAAGACCTTATATTGTAGTTAATGGTGATGCGACAGGAACAACTGATATTACAAATTCAGAACTTTCTTACCTTGGATATGAATCAGGATATGGGGGAGGTCGTACCGGACTTAGATATGAAGGTGGTGATGGCAGTCTAGTAAAAGGAAACAATATTCATGATCTGTATTTTGGCTTCTATTCTAAGGGCGTTGGTGGAATTAAAATAGAAGACAACTATGTGCATGATAATATTCATTATGGGTTAGATCCTCATACTGGAACACACGATATGATTATTAGAAA
Source organism: Nitrososphaerales archaeon TH5896 (assembly GCA_014523625.1). GTDB lineage: Archaea > Thermoproteota > Nitrososphaeria > Nitrososphaerales > Nitrososphaeraceae > TH5896. The sequence goes on along the minus strand of JAATVP010000064.1, from coordinate 3,014 downwards.
CAATACTGTGCATGATGATGGCTCAATCGGGATCATTTGTTCATTAGACTGCTACAACATAACTATAGAAAATAATGTGGTATACAACAATACCAAGATGGGTATAATGTTTAGCCGAAATATGACTAATTCCATTGCCCGAAATAATAGTGTTAGCAATGAAGACCGAGGAATTGTTATTTCTGAGTCCAGCGAGAATGAGATTTATAATAACAGAGTTTCAGATAGTGGTAGTGGGATTGACTTGGATGAGGATTCTTTCAGTAACAATATTCATAATAATATCATTATGAATATAGCCGATCCAGAAGACGCGTTGGGTATCGAGGGTGATGCCGGAAAGCAGAACTCCCTGTTTTCAAATATTCTTCTAAATCCAAGCAACGGATTGAGTATAGATCTAGATCAAGCCCGATTAAATATCACTAGTGATTAGCAAAAATAATTCCCCTGATTGATTACATATCGAATTAGTAAGCAGATAACATAGTTAGTCTATGGTTATATACCAACTCTGCCCCTTCATTAAGATGATGATGAATGAGTTTGAGAAATATCAATTTAGATTCACAGTATCAGCGACAGTTACTCGCTTCAAATATCAAAAATAGTTCAACACAATTATCGGTTCATGAAATACCTTATGCAGGACCTATAGTCAAGAGGCAGAGCTTAATCCAGACTCAAATAGCCTTTTTGTTGTGTAAATCGTGTTACTGGTGTATGTCATTGTTGGATTTACATGTACAAATTGAACTCTGTCCTGTCTGCAAAGGTGCAAATCTCGTACGAATGCCAATCTTCTGAAACCATGAGTTTGTCTCCATTGATAAGCTAAAGTAAATCAAAGATGTAATATTGCAAGATTTCACCAGAAAATTAGTTAGATCGATCTAATCATAAGGAAAGACTGCTCTATATGAATTAAGTAGGATTTCGAGATACTCTCTAGCTAGAATACTAGTTCTTGTCGGTCATACATAAGGCTATTATCATCGTCATATAACAGCATCATTATTATTCATATCATCCATAAAGCTCAAATGTGTACAATAAAGGTGCTACATGCTTACAGATAATAGGGAAGTACATCTCTTAGCTAGTAAAGATATAAATAATCAGCAGCCGATAACTCGAACTTACCTTCTATTTTTCAATCTCGTACTTCATTCTGACCAGCAGATCGATAGCTTCGGAAGCATAACCGTTAATCCAACGATCATGAATTTCTTTGATGGGGAGAGGATTGATATAATTCCATCGATACCGACCTCTCCTTTTAACTATAATCAAATCTGCACCTTCAAGGACCCCTAAATGCTGCATGACGGTGCAACGATCCAGTTTTCTAAAATACTCGCACAGTTCTCCAGTAGTCCTCGGCCTATTTCTAACCAAGTCAAGGATTTTCCGCCGTCGAGAATCGGCCAAGGCCTTAAGAACTAGATCATACTGGTCTTCCGATGGCATAGCATATGTTACATTTATATAACATAACATATTATTAAGCGTTAAAATGGAGATTAATTATGGAATTAAAATTAAAATTTGAAGTTCAGGCCAAGATCAGAAGGCCAGTTAGTGATGTTTTTGATGCTGTTTACGATCCTAAAAACTCAGCAGCTATTTCACAACAGGCGGGGCGAGTGGCCCTCTTGATGAAGGAAAAGAAGTGACGTGGGATTTTCACGACTTTCCAGGAGCATTTCCAGTCCACGTCAAACAAACAATTAAAAATAAAAAAATTGTCCTCGAATGGGCTAACTCAGAGGGAGGGAGTACTCAAGTGGTTATGAATTTCGAACCCCTTGATAAAGATTCGACCCTCGTTAGAATCGAAGAGTGTGGTTGGGAGAATCAAATACAAGAGTCACTTGATGAATCTTATAGTCATTGCCAGGGATGGATGCAGATGCTTTGCTGCCTCAAAGTTTACGTAGAATTCGGCAAAAACCTTAGAGAATTCTTTTTCTAATAGCTCAGACTAGCAGAAATACTAGTTTAGCTATTAAGCTAGCTGTAGTTTGGATCAGCAGCAGTAAGAAGATAGAACGATAAACTTATCGGAATCCGGTACAAATATCACAGAGAGAAGGCAAGGGCCGCTGGACTTTTCTCGTTCTGCACTTAATACCTTGGATGAGAATAATCTAGATGAAAATGAAGGTATAGCAGAAAGTACGCCTTCTGGGTTAACAACTGTCTATGGACCGCCGCCTATAAAATTTGGCTCCGCAGGTAATGGTTTTGATTGGAATCGTAACAACCATATTGGAGATCTTGGGGTGATCGCCGACCTCAACAATATTGGACCGGGCCAGGCGCCCAACCTAATTTTCTGTACCTCGACTCCCGGCGAAATAGAAGCTAGTTACAATGACTGGAACCGAGTAGTGTACAATGCAGGCAATGGTGATCTCGATTCTGAAGATGAGTTGACCGGAGGAGGACGTATGACCGGACCTGATGAATTGCCAGTGGAGAAATTAACCGCCTCTCGCTTAGCTCTCTTGGAGAGTCTGAATGATGCTATAGAAAATCTTCCCTCTAATGCTTTTGTGACCTCACAAGAATCTCAAGAACAACAATCACAACTACAGTCAGAAGATAGAAGAGATTTATTGCGTACAGAAACAACGCCTGGGACAAGCGAACTTTCAAATCTGCTCGTTTCAGATAACTTGGACGAGTCGATAAATGAATTGCAAGAATTGAGATCAATATCTGATGCTACCGTTGGAGGAAATCCACAAGACGATTTAATAGTAGATCCTGAAGCACAACAAACAGTACTAGGTCTGATAGATAACTTCATACTATCGTTGGAGAAACAAAAGTAAGACCATAGAGCTGCGGTGTGAAATAGTTGATAAATTTCAATATTGCTGCCCTTGCTCTTCCTCTTGCTTTCCATTTCCACCAAACATGACTGTACAGAATGATACGATAACAGTAACTAATCAGACAGTAACAATTAGTAATCCAAGTTCATTTTCTTCAGCTAGCCTTCTGCT
>JAATVP010000063.1 GCA_014523625.1 Nitrososphaerales archaeon TH5896 | reverse complement strand
TTCCTCATGACTGGTGCCGACCCGAATACCGGTTGGCTCGATGGCTGCATCGCACTTGACTCTAAAGGATTTATCAAGACAGGGCTAGATATTTCGCCTGAAAACCAAAGTGCTGCACATTGGCCTCTTACTCGTCAGCCGTACTTGCTCGAAGCCAGTTTACCTGGGGTATTTGCAGTGGGTGACGTGCGAGGTGGTAGCATCAAGCGTGTTGCGTCCGCCGTGGGCGAAGGATCAATTGCGATCTCGTTTGTTCATAAAGTACTCCAGGAATAAAAGGTTACCAAAATTAGGACATATTTTATTGCTAGCTGAAATTATGGTGCTAACGATTACTGTTTCTTCAATGGGGGAGGAAGTGTGGCACATGGAATCTCCAGACATTTAGAGCCATAGGAAGGATACCTGCCAACGCTTCAGAGTTTTTCCCCTTAGGCAACTACATTAGAATTTTCTTTGACCCAAAGGCTTCCTTCTCTTTTATCAACTAGCTTTCTCTCAATCTCTTTTATTAATACCTCTTTATGGTATTCTATATTAATGGGGATAAGGACATCCACCTTTTTAACACCTTGATAAGACTCTATTCTTTTGATTACTGAATCCAGGGCAAATACATCCTTACTAAAGAAAAGCCAATAAATCACGTCTTGCTGGCTGAGCATAGGAGAGTAAACGAAAAAGGAGTCCTCAAGATCCGCGTAGCTCCTTTCAAGTACCTTTGTATGAGATCCCTTTTCGAGGTTGGCCGAGACAACAGACACTATGTATCCTCCTATAGATGTAAAGTTAATTTGTATCGTAAAATCAAGTACGTCGTTTTCGATCATCTTTTCAAGCCTTCTAGCAACTGTTTTTGATGACATTGAGATTTTTTCGGCAATATCTGAGATTTCCATCCTAGGATTATCAATGAGACACCTCATTATCTTAAAGTCAATGTAAGTAGGCTGTTCTCTAACATTTTGGAATACAACGGTTTGGTTTTGTATCAGCTGATCTTGACCAATCACATCAACTAGTAGTTCGAGCTTCTCTTCCGCCTCTTTTTTGACAGCGAATTTGAATGTTAAGATATTACCTAGAACTTGCCCTGTGTTAAGTATGTCTCCTAACAAACTAAGACTACGTCTGATAAGTTTTTCATCTGCGGCTTTACTGTTAATCCTCAAAACCAAAATGCAAACCTTGCTATAGCCGAGCACCAGAGGATTCACTTTGACAATGAATCTATCTATTACACCACTAGACTGCATTTTTTTAACTCTAGCCTTTACACTCTTTGCAGTCATACCTATCTCGCTGCCCAAGCTATTATAAGATACCCTACAGTTTCTTGACAAGGAACGGAGTATCTTCCCGTCCAATTCGTCTAATGTAGTTCTTTTCAATTCCTTATTATACTGACATTAGACAGAAATAAAAGGATAACTTCCAATCTCGGGAGTAATGCTACCACCAAGGATATTAATAGGAAAGTGATCCTATCACGTATGTCAACAAAAAATAAGACAAAAGAAAAAGAGGAGAAAGTAGCTGTAGTGACTGGAAGCTCAAGTGGAATAGGACTTGAAACATCGCTGCTACTTGCAAAAAATGGATTTCGCACATTTGCCACAGTAAGAAGTCTCGAAAAAGCAAAATCAATAAGGAATATTTCAGACAAAGGAGAACTGACAATTCAAGTAGTCGAATTGGATGTGAACAGCGATAAATCAGTGAATGATGCCATCGATAAAATTAATGATGAAAGTAAGAGGATTGATGTGCTAGTTAACAATGCTGGCTATTCATTGATTGGAGCGTTGGAGGATCTCTCGATGGATGAAATTAAGGCCCAGTTTGAGACAAATCTGTTTGGTACCATAAGGGTAATGAAGGCAGTACTGCCTATTATGAGAAAACAGCAAGGAGGAACGATAGTAAACGTAAGTTCGATGGCTGGGAGGGTTGGCTTCCCACTCTTTCCGGTATACAGTGGCACCAAATTTGCGCTTGAAGGTGTGTCGGAATCTATGCGCTTCGAAACGGACCCATTGGGCATAAAAATCGTGCTCGTAGAACCAGGTACTATCCGGAGCAATTTCGCAAGTAACGCCATAATAGGACAAAAGGCTGCAGAGCCCAACTCACCATATGCCCCACTGGTGGAGACATTGCAGAAAGCTACGGCTCGTTTTATTGATCAAGGTACTCCACCAGAAGAAGTAGCGAAAGTGATATTGAAGGCGGTGACAATCGATAATCCTGACTTAAGATATTTGGTAGGAAATGATGCAGTCCAAATGATTGAAGCAAGAAAAGGAATGTCAGACCAAGAGTTTAGGGTTGTTGTTAAGGAACATCTTCTTGCTCAATAGAGCTCTAATTGATTGCGAAAATAACTTCCATTCCGCTTTTTCCTCTGTAAGTCACAAACAGAGGAATCCAAAGTAATAGAGTATCGCATTGGTATCATTTTTTGCATGCCCAATATTCCTATTGGTATAGTTATGGCATAGCACTAAAACCGTGTTAGTGTCCTACAAGCAATAGCAGCAATGTGGTGGGAGGCTTGTCAATAGGAAGTGTATAAAGAATCCCAACTTCTGTTCAAATACTCTTTTACACAGTACAATCTAAACCTCATACGTTATGAATTAGGTAACTCGCCTTTCTTTTTAGCAATAATGCAAATACAACTGTTACAGCTGAAAGCAAGCCTGCTGTAAGAAATATCTGATCGTACGATCCAGCCGATGGATACGATCCTTCGACTCCATCAATTGTCTCGTGATTTTCCATATACACCCCAGCCAGTGCGGGACCTATAGCCATTCCAATAAACAACAAAAGTGCGCCGACTCCCACTGAAATGCCAGTGAACTCTTTTGGTGAAGAGGAGACGACCATGTTCCAGGTCGCTGTCATTGTTATTGATAGCCCGCTTGCGACTATGGCCAGACTTGTAGACAATGCGAATTCCGTTGAATGGAATAAGGTAAGTCCAAGTGCACCGACTAGGCTTATTAGTCCACCAATAATCATGGGTTTTACGCTCCCTATTCGATTTATAATAAGCGGCGTGATACTCGCGAATACCAAGAAAGTGATCATGAAGGGCAGCTGAACATTGGCTGCATCTACTGAATCTCCTCCAAAACCTAATGGGACTGGGCTTCTGACTAGTTGAACTATGGTTGGATAAATCATAAACATGGTAATACCAGCAGCTATTAGCAAGATATACGATGGCAGAAGAGTGTTATGTCTTAGTAATCTTAAGTCAAGAAAAGGAGGTACGATCCTTCTCTCTAGGATAACAAAGATCGACAATGAAACTGCAGATGCAACAAATGCACCAGCAATCTGCAATATATTCTGGGAGTTAACGCCTATTTGTATGAGGGTTAGAGCAATTAGAAATGAAGTGATTGTCACAGAAAGAGCCGCTACGCCTTTAATGTCAATTGGAAACGATTTCCTCTTTCCTCTTGATACATTTTGAGTAGGAGTCTCCACCAGATTCATTTGTTGCACCTTTCTATCTTCTTTTACAAACTTGGCGATCATTATCGTTACCAAAGCAGCAAAAGGTATTATGGCCAGGAAAGTTGAATGCCAGCCAATGTTTTGAATAATACTAGCTCCTACCAATAGCCCAACCACCGAACCGGCAGAATACGCAGATCCAAATACTCCCACAGCTATGGCAAGCTTAGCAGGAGGGAAAGTGTCCCTAAGAAGACTAAAGGCTGCAGGAACAGCAGCTAAACCGACGCCTTGGATTATTCTAGAGACGAGTAGAAATGATATGTTATCAGCAAAGCCGCCTGCAACAAGCCCTGCTATATATATTGTAAGTAGTATGAGCAATACATTCTTTTTCCCATATAGATCAGAAAGCCTGCCTGCAACAGGTGTCATTACAGCCGCAACTATTAGGTATGCACTGAATATCCAAGCTGCAGTTCCGTAGGTTATTTTAAATTCCTGTATAATTTCTGGGATTGCAGGAAGAAGCATAGTCTCTGAGAAAAAGACCGTCAGGAGAGTGCTGCTCAGCAGCGCAAGGGTAAACCATGCCCGACGGCTAATAGTGATTGTTTTTTCAGCACCAACGCTTCCTTCATTAGGACTTTCTCTGTCTTGTGATAGCTCTGGATTATCGATTCTACGCATCCTCATTCTTAGAGGATTGGCATTATTTATCGTTAACGGAAACAGAACTCCAAACAGTCGACATAAATATTATTATATTGTCTCAGTACAATATAGTCAAGCAGTCAAGAATTTAGTTAAATGCATTTATAAGTATTTAGATCCCTCGTCTCCTAATAGAATCAGAGAACCAACAACCTAAAGTAGTAGGCGCTCCCGTGATTTCGACAATGCCCTCTAAATCTGAAATATTCTTTAACGTATCTAAAGATAGCTTTTGGTTTGTAACATAATGTGTACCATTATCATATATTGTGGCTATAGCTCCAGTTATTTCGTATATTAAATCAAGCGTCTTTGCCGAATCTACTTCTTTCTTTGTGTATATCTCTAGAGTATACGTTGGTGTAACCTCGGGATTCTCTCGTAAGCGTGTCAAAAGATCATAAATGATATCCGGATCAACATTTGGCAAATATCTTTGGAATAGGCCTTGTAGGTCATCGAAATGCTTTCTAATTCTCAGCATCTCATAAAAATCATTGCTAGTCATTGCCTAGAAACCAATCCTGTAAGACACCACGCTACTGTCTCTAATAGAAAATGACTGATCCGATGCTCTGCATCTGTGTTTGACCATATCAGGTGCAGGTATGACTTGCGAACGGTCTTACCTCTAGCCATGTATTTATGAAGTATTTACATTATTTATCGTTGGCGGAAGTGATACTCCCAACAATGAACATTAAGTTTAAATGTTTGACTCCCTTTAGTAAAGGGAAATATGCAAATTCAGCGGCTTTTTTTGGATGATAAAGACCTTAAAATCATTAGAATTCTGTCAAAGGATTGTAGAGAATCCTTCATGAGTATAGGATCTGCAATTGGTATGACATCCAAGAGTGTCAAAGCTAGAGTGGATAGAATGATCTCCACTGGGGTAATCGAAAAATTCGTCCTTAAAGTAAATCCAGTTGCACTTGGATACGGAATTGGCTGTATGCTTATTGTACGTGAACACACGGCAGATACAGGTGATATTATCAATCGATTGAATCTCGTTGGAGATGTATCAATTCACTCCAAATGTATGGGAGGCATTTCTACGTTTTGTCTAGCTATAAAGGAAGGACATGAAGATAAGCTCCGACTTCTGCTTGATTCACTTAAGCCCGCTAGCGTCCGCATCATGTTTACAAGCAAATTATCACCATCGTCATCAACTTCAACACTATCTTCATCATCAAGTATGAATAAAAGACACGAACTCACGGAGACAGATCTACGGATAATTAAATGCCTCATATCCAACCCTAGGATGGAAATGAATGATATAGCTAGGGAGACGTCTATATCAGGCAGAACAGTTAACCGTAGACTGACAAAGTTGAAGGATGATAACGTGCTAAAATTCTTTATCTTGTGTAATCCTGTTCATACTGTGGGATATATTCAATTTGCACTGGTAGTAAATACACTTGACAGATCATCTTACCACCAGATAGTTGGGCGCATTTACGAACAATTGGGAGAGAACATTCTTTTTCAGCTTCCTGTTACCGATCCAGATAATGTATTAACTTTTCTTTTATTTAGCCAAGATATTTTTGCTGCGGATGGCATTCTGAAGGAAGTAGAATCATTTGATGGTGTGAAGCGGGTTGAATTGTTTGTACTCACAGATACAACCTCTTATGACGAATGGGTGCTAAGGGAGATAGACAAAAAGCTGAATATCCCCAGTGCAAAACACACCGAAGAATTGGGGCCTCTACTAGAAATCAGCGGTTAATTTAAATCAAGTTTCTGCTAAAATTTATTCGTAAATTCTATGTTCTTTTCGTAAGTAACGTTGGCAATTCTAGTTATATACACAACATATCTGAAGAAAATATCTCTGTACGACTTGACTGGGGTCTAAACAGACATTCAGTCTTATATACTATAGTGAGCGTACTCATATCTATGAGTGATCCTGAAGTTGCACAAACTAGAATTCCAACCCAGGAGATTAATCCTGTATTTGTCAACAGGTGGTCACCAAGGGGAATGACAGGCGAAGAACTCGACGACGAAGATCTAATGGCACTCTTTGAAGCTGCTCGATGGGCTCCTTCTTCATACAACAACCAGCCTTG
>JAATVP010000062.1 GCA_014523625.1 Nitrososphaerales archaeon TH5896 | reverse complement strand
GGCAAAGGGAAACCTGCCGATATGGAAGATCCGTTCAAGATAGGAGAGGAGTATTATGACTACAGAAGACGAGAACCACCAATCCATCATTAGGACCTCCCCTCGGAGGTTAGCTAAGGGAATGGCCATCTTGGTCATAGTTATGGCGGTAGGAGCAGCAATTGCTGTACCAAACTGGGCCAATATGGTAAAGTATCCGCCTCTTGTTAGTACTATTAAGACTGAGGAGCCTTCTCCAGCTGGTGTTAGCGAAGGGGAAGGACTGCCGGCAGCAGAAGAAACAGAGACTGCAGTTCCTGCAGGCGCTATGCAAATAACAATACTTGAAGATTCCTCAGTTCAGGGAAATCCTGATTACGAATCTGATGAAGCTCAAGTACCTCTAAATACTGAGGTTGTCTGGGAAAATGCAGATTCTGTTCCTCATACAGCGACCTCTGGAAGTGGTCCAGAGGACGCCAGCTCTGGACAGATTTTCGATACTGGTATCATAAATAACGGTGAAAGCTCAGCGCCAATGGAACTAGCCGGTGCCGCGGAGGGAGATGAAATCGCATATTATTGCCAGGTTCATCCGTACATGACAAGTTCCCTTACAGTTACCGCTGCAGATGCTGAGGGTTCTGCGGCTGCCCCGGCAGCAGGCGGGGGTGCTGAAGCTGCTGGTGCAACGCTTACCATTCCAGAAGGTGCATCAGTGCAAGGGAATCCAGCTTATGATCCCGATCCATTAACAGTCACGGCAGGAGACGTAGTGGAGGTATCAAATCAAGACACAGTACCCCATACAGCTACGAGTGGTTCAGGACCAGAAGATCCTGAAACAGGAAGTCAATTTGACACAAGCATTATAGATGCAGGCGCAACTGGACAGATAGACACCGCCAATCGTGCAGCTGGAGACTATCCATTCTACTGTTCAGTACATCCGTACATGTTGGGTAATCTGAAAGTATCCTGAAAAGATGAATTTTCTTAAGTGTCTTTCTTTTGGGACTCTTTCTTGTCTGTTTACTCTGATATTCTTTGGTGGATACGTTAGTGCTTCTGGGGTTGGGCTCTCTTGTCCTGATTGGCCTCTCTGTCCAGCGGGATTGGTACCTATGGGTGAATTCTTGATTGAATATATACACAGAACATTAGCAGCCACTACTGGATTGCTCGTGATCCTAACAATGTTCTTCACGCTAAAGTCAAAATTGTCGAGAAGGGGTATGAAACTTGCTGCTGTAATCGCAGCTGGATTAGTGCTGAGCCAGATCGCCTTGGGTGGAGCAGTGATTGTCGAAAGGCTGCATTCCATTCTAGTCACAATACATTTCGCAATAGGCATGACATTGTTTTCTATGTTAATTTTAGTGACAATGTACGCATTTCAATTGCCTTCCCCTGCGGCTAGAAAAGAAATCGCTAGTACTCTTGGTAAAACTTAGTACGACAGAAATTACAAATTGAATGGTTGAGGGAAGAATCTGCACAAGCGTTTGTTATAATTGTCATACGGTAAGAAGTGCTTAAAACAGTGGCCGCTATTTCTGTTAGATGTTGCCAATTGAACAAAACGAAGACACTGACAAATTAGGGCGTTCTTGTTTCAGAAACTCAGTGTCTGATTTGATTTTCTTGCTGGCCTCAGTCTTTGGCCACAAATAATGAATTAACGAATTAGCAGTACCTACATTATAGAGTAGCTTAAATCTCATTTATCAACCTGGAAGAGGCATTTAGTAAAATATAATACTGATAACAGTTACCTCAAACACTTATGTGGAAGGTAATGATGCCAAGAAAAATTGCTTATGGTGAAAATGCAGCTAGGGAATTCGACTACCCAACGGATTCTCTAGTCATAACTACCACTACCCCAGACATATACGAAAAGTGGTTAGAGTACACGGGCATCAAAGAATATGAAGTATACAATAAGGTAACACCAGATCCATCAATAGAAAGTGTTGAAGCCATAAAAAAGAATTACGAAGGAAAAAAGATCTCTGCATATATTGGGTTGGGCGGAGGAAGCTCTATGGATGTGTGTAAATATTTGGGTAAGTTGACCGGTGTTCCAAAGATACTTATACCAACTACATTTGGCACGGGTGCTGAAATGACAACCTACGCAGTTATAAGTTTCGAACATAAGAAAAAACTACTTCAGGATGAGGCTTTTCTAGCTGATGCGGCTATTGTAGATCCATATTTCTTGCCAGGTACGCCCTACAATATTATGAGAAACTCAGCTTGCGATGCAGCAGCTCAGGCTTCGGAGGGATACGATAGCAAGTTGGCTAATCCATTGACCAAGCTCTTTTGTAAGGAGGCTTTCGATGTATTGGAGGATGCAATAATTAACGATAAACCGCAATTACTACCATATGGTGCGATGCTATCAGGAATTGGTTTTGGGAATTCGTCGACAACTTTGGGACACGCATTATCTTATGTATTCTCTAACGAAGGAGTGCCTCATGGATACTCATTATCAGCCTGTACAACTGTGGCACATAAATTCAACAAGTCAACCTATTATGAAAGATTTAAGAATATCTGCAAGAAGTTAAATTTTGAACCCCTAACGCTGAAGCAGGGATTTGAGGAAGCTGCAGATGTTATTATGCCTGATCGAGGACACCTGGATAACAATCCAATACCTGTTAGTAGGGAGGATATAGTTCAGTGCTTAGATGAAATAATAAACAAGAATCCTCTCTCTTGACGATTCAGCTTCACTAGCGGCCGCGCTATATCCTTTCTCCTGCCATTAAATTCGAGGTTGGTAGAACTAGACTGAGCTTTCTAAAAGTTTCTTGCGATTTCTACGAATCAGAGGTATAATCTTTTTCATAGTTATATCGTGAAAGTTTTCTGTGTCGACATCAAAGGTGAAGATTATGACATATCGAAGATGATTGTGTTCATCAGTGATAGGAATGGTGACCCTTAACAATTTGTCGTAGTGAGAACAAGTATAAAATATTTTTCCTAAGAGCTGTTGCCATCTGACCCTAGTATACTGTCTAGTTGCAGCGGTAATAGCGTATTGCTCAGTCTCTTGCATGTTCAATAAAGGAATTAGTCCCTTCCTTTCGGCAGTTGCTAGTAGTCTCCCATGGCCATCAGCAATTCCAATAAATCTAATTGATTTATCAAGAGTTACTACTTTGTCACAGAAGCGTTTAAACAAATTATTATCGGTCATCGATTTATCTGATCAATGGCTATCATTTTTATACTTTTGACTCCCGTCAGCAGAGCCTTTCCTATGTTCGATCAACCTTGCCAAAGTTAGGTCAAAATACACACGAGCCGACACCCACTTTTAGTATAATTTTTCTACTGCTAATATGAGGGTCGCGATTCCAATTCCGATGAATTTAGTAAATGAGAGAATGCAATGCACATTTTAAGAATCGTTTGTTTCTACTGGAAGATCAGGCCTATTACCCCATTCTCCCCATGACCCTAGATACATCTTCACTTTTTCGTAACCCAACATCTTCAGCACAATGAATGTATTTGCAGCCCTGTAACCGCCCTGACAGTAGGTGACTACTTCGTCGGATTTTGATATCCTACGATATCTTTCAGCCAAATCTGAGAGACTCTTGAATTTGCCATTCCTCTCTTTATCTATATTAAGAGACCAGTCAATATTAACTGCGCCAGGAATATGACCCCTTTTCAGAGCACGTACTACTCCTCCTTTGAACTCTTGCTCTGATCTACAATCCAATAAAGCATATTTCGTTTCTGACTTGTGCATTACCGAGGACTTTACCATTTTCAAATCTGCCAGGACTTCTGAATTTACTATTGTTGCTAGTTTTGAATGGGGAAAAGCATTGGTTTCTTTCTCAACTTCTAGACCTTCTGCCTTCCATTCTCCCATTCCGCCATCTAATATAGACGCATTTAAATGTGAAAAATAGAGTGAGAGCCATACTCCTCTTGATGCAGAAGGGCCTGATATATTGTCATAGAATACAACAAATTCTGTGTCAGGCAGACCCAGGTTTGAATACAAAATGTTCATCTGTCTGTTGAATTGCCTTATTCCGGTCCTAGATGTGTCGATCCAATGAAACTGCATCAAATCCATGTTAATGGCACCCGGAATATGTCCGTCAAGATACTCGAGGAGTGGTCTCGTATCAATTATGATAGTTTTTCCTACTAGATTGGAATCATGCAACACTCGGTTTAATTCCTTTGCAGAAAGAATAAGGTTCATACCTGGTCGTCATAATGCATTACCTTACTTATCCCTACGTATTCACTTAAAAAAAAATTATTGAACTGCAGGAAAGAAAAGTTACCTGGCCCAGGGATTTCTATTTTGTTGATGCAAGTACTTGGTTGAGGTTTTCTTGTTCGACGCTGCCATGTCTTCGATTGCAAAGACGTATCTGACACCACTTTCCCTAAGATCTGTACTTAACATTTCATTCATCCTTTTGACGTCTTGATGCACTTTTTCTTCCGTATATTTGTGAGTCCGTGCCACAACATATTGGAACTGGTCGTTTAGATATCGATGGATCTCGTAGACTTTTATCATACCCTGAATTGTCCTATACAAATAAACGAAGGAGGTATATTTTTTGGTTGATTATTATGGTTATTTGTGTCAATTTAAGTTATCGCAACAAGGTAGATAGATTTTTTTGCCAACTCGATGGTATTTTCTCTAAGTGACCTCAGGGTAGGCTGATAAATGGGCCATACATTCGCAACCATTTTCGATCGTCTTCGTAGGTAGGGTGATTTAACTTGACTAGCCTCCAAAACCTCTTGGAATGATTGAGCTCTACCAAGTGCAATAATTCGTGGACAATAATGTAGTCAATAACATGATTTGGTAGTGTAGATAGCATTACATTAAAATTCAAATTCTTTTTTAAGGAACAACTCCCCCATCTGGATCTATGATATCTAATAGAGATGCGATTGAAATCTAAGTTTAGTTTTGAGGAAAATACTCTTATTCGCTCATCAAGAATTCGAGATGTGTGTTGACGGTAGAATTCAATGATTGTCTTTTTCTTTTTATTATCATTTGGACTATGAACTGTAATCCTTTTCAGACTTTCAGACAGAATTACATAACAGCGTTGGTCCTTAATGAGTTGAATGTCATATGGCGACCCTAAAAAAAGTATTTTTCCTCGTTGAATAAGCATTGGATTTAACCCTCTCGTAATCCTCTCAAAATAAGTAACAGATTTGAGAATCCATTCTTTTTTTGATTCAATGAAAGTCATCGCCTCAAAGGGACTTGTTAAGTTTGGAACTATTGCATAAATCCCGTGTCGGTTTGCCTTAAGAGAGATGCGTTTTGCCCTATTACTTCTGACTATCTCGATATTTGCACTAATTCCATTAGAAAGCTTAACTGAAGTAAATTGATTCGGATCCATCCTCGTAGTCAAAGAATATTCTCCAATATTAGCTCAAATAACCTGATTTCATGGAAGCCACAGATTCTGAAAGCAATCTCGCCGCTAAAGAAGCCGTCATATCATTAATGTCATACCTAGGGCAAAGTTCGACTATGTCCATACCTATTATCCCTGAACTCACCGCATGTTTGACCAGGCAGGTTAGCTCGACGCTTGTAAGCCCACATGGAGTAGGAACTGACACCCCTGGAGCAAATGCAGGATCAAGACAGTCAAGGTCGATTGACACATATTTTCTGGGTGTACCTCTTGCGCGAACCTTGTCGATTGTCTTGTTAATGCCTTCCTCTAAGATATCCAGTGGGGATACAACTTGAAAGCCACTTCGCTGAATATTCTCGACCTCCTCTATTTCGGAGGCTCTAGTACCTATAAAGGTAACATTACTTTCGTCAAGTTTGTCAAGCGAGTCTGTTATCACCGATCCATAATAGTCTGCCTTAGAGGATACAAAATCAGGATGGGCATCAAAATATAATAAACCAATCTTACCTAATGTTGCAGAAATCGCATCTATAGCAATTGTAGTAATAGAATGATCTCCTCCAATAATAACTGGAACTATTTTGTTTGTTACAAGTTTGCAGATTAATGAATATAAATCATTTCTATTAGTAAATCCAATATCTAAAATTCTCTTATTAAGGTAATCGTTACGCATTGGGCATATTGAGATAGTTTTATCGTCCCTTTTGAATAATTCAGAATTTTCAAATGCGTCTCTCATTGCCCTAGGACCTTGATCAGTCCCTTTTCTGGGTGCTAGTGATTTACTCTCGTCTGCAACAAGTACCAAAGCGATCTCTGCATCACTCATGGATGTAACATTTGCTAGAGGAAATCTCTCAATATTCAATATAACTTGACAGATAAATTCGGTCGATATATAAACAGAGAGCAACGGCACCAGCAAGATCATTTTGGATGTTCTTCCTACTCAAGATGGATATGACTTCAAGTATTAGACCTATATTATAGCTGAGAGATTCAATTGCAATACACGGCTCAACGAATACAAATCGCTTAATTAGGGATGTATGCTAGCTTTAAAGAGTTTGAATTGGCATTCCAATTAATGCCCGTAACGGAAGATATAGTCAGAATCATCTTCATATGGCATGGCTATTATAGGGGCAAAATAATTTCAGATCCGTGTATGCACTACGCTATTTATCCAGCTCCAAGACCTATTAAATAAACGATCAAATTCTTGAAATACTTCTGACGACCCATCCTATAGTTTGGGAAATATTGAATCAGAGAGGTGGGATCATATGACTACTAAACTCATCTCAAGCAATTTTACCAATGGGAACTTTTTTTGATTTCTTTTTCTTGTTCTGGTAAGTTTCCTTCTTAACCTGCCTAAATTCCGCACACCCGCAGAACCCGTACTCTGTAGAAATATGATCTTCATAATCCAGCGTTACCATTAGACATTTACCATAATGCCAAAATCGTACATGCCCACAAACACACATGTCATAGTCGAGCCCTTCGCTTTCCTTCTTTTTGGTCTGTTTATGCCGAGTCGAATCCAAACATCACCTGTATCATGTAAACAAGTTCATAAACATTAGCATCATTGTGCATGTCCAAAAGGAAACATAAACCCATCTTTGAGCAACAATTTGAAAGGCATCGAGATTGTCGTAGGAATAATTTAGAGTTGTTCCAATGGGTAACCTTGAATTGTTATCTGGGAATGGTATTACTTAAAAAAGCAGATTTCTGGTGGCAAACGACGGAAATTGATTTGAAATGCTCCACCAACATGCGATGTAGAGCCTAAGAAACACATGTATAATATCCGATTAAGTGATCTGCAGCTATCTACTATGAAAAGAAACCTATGCTATTCAAATTAATATGCCAAGTCGCGCAGAACAAGTTAGTTCGCAGCTATTGAGGGAACCTTTTTTAATAGTTTTTATGTCTATCAGGTTATTTGGAGAACGACTGTGATATCTTAATCTATGGTGCTTTGGGAGTCGTAATACCAAAGGTAGGTGTACTCCAACTGGATATTCTCATCGAAGATGGAAAAATCAAGGATCTTAGAAAGGATTCTACAAACGTGATTGCATCCAATAGGATTGACGCTTCTGGAAGATATGTAATACCTGGGGTAATTGATCCACATTCACATTATGGGGTCTTCACCCCTATCGAAAAAGCAGCAAGAACTGAATCAAAATCAGCTGCACTTGGTGGGATTACCTCTGTAATTCGAATGCTAAGACTAGATGGCAGCTACAAGAAATTGAGTGACCAACTTCGTATGAGTGCTAAAAACCATTACATTGACTATTCGATTCATGCGTCAATTCTAACCGATAAACAGGCTGAAGATATTCCATTTCTCATCAACGATATGAAGATAAGCTCATTCAAAGTATACATGAATCTAGGGAGTGGTTACAATCGCATTCTTATGGATCTAGATCCGGGTAGTTCAGAATTAAATGAATGCGAAGTAAATATGGATGAGGATTTAATTGAGAACATTTTGAAAAGTTGTTCGCATGAAAACTCTACAGTAATTATACATGCTGAAGATCCAGCTATGTGCGCTGAAAATACCTCAAGACAAAAGCTACTCAATATATCTCATCCAAAAGGATCAAACCTCCAACAGTGGTCAGACAGTAGGCCACCACTTTCTGAATCAGTGAGTATTTCGAAAATATCAAATCTAGGAAGGAAATACAGTTCTAAGTTATATTTCGCACATATTGGCTCTTCAGTCGCCCTTGATGCAATTATCACCGAGAAAGAGAGAGGCAATTTGGTCACGTATGTGGAAACATGCCCACATTATCTTACCCATACCACTGATTTCGGTAGTATCAATGGAAAAGTTGTGCCCCCGCTTCGCTCAAAATCAGATCTGCAAAGTATGTGGTACGGACTGAAAAACGGAATAATCGACACTGTGGGGACAGATCATGTTTCAAACACGCTTTCGCTAAAACAAGGAAAAGGTGACTTGTGGACTGCTCTTTCTGGATTTCCAGGTATGGGATCTATGCTGCCAGTGTTATTGAGCGAGGGTGTGAATAAAGATAGAATAACTCTTGAAAGACTTGTAGAGG
>JAATVP010000061.1 GCA_014523625.1 Nitrososphaerales archaeon TH5896 | reverse complement strand
TATCTATAGATAGCGGTTTACAAAGTACTTTGCATAGAATCTAGGCCAGTATGCACCAGGCGCAATAGATCCATTTTTCTTATCCGCCGATACAAGTAGATAGATGAGGTCACTCTTTGTGAACATGGCTTTTAGTATTTGCCGCATTTTCTCAAGTAGGTAATCTGCATACCAAATAGGCCAGTCAAGGCAACGCCTTCTGTAGCAGCAAATGCTTTATGATGAGCTTCTGCAGCCTCATTTAACAAATTTGCCAATTCGTCAATCAACCTTTCGTTATCATTTGAACCAGTCATTCCTTAACCGAGTGGCCTTGTTAAGGTTAAATAATGTTATGAATTAAATACTAAGTTTGAAAACTATTTCATTCACACCCGGTTCTTAAAGTAAAAATCTAACAGTCTCTTAAACGTTACTGGGGATGGGATCTGAGGATAAAAGTATAATTGATACGATAGTAGAGTTGCTTGTAGTGTATATCTCAAGAAGTCTAGGGTTAGAATATTATTATCTCTCAGAACGTCTCGGTGCTGGATAATAATAATCAGCAGCACAAAAGCAGTTACTTAAATTCTTGACTCACTTAAAATCTCCGTATAAATATATATCAATCGCACCATAAAAGGTAATAGTTGGAATAATAGTTAATCTTCCAAATAATCAAATCAAATGAGCGGCAGAGTAAAACTGAATGTTACTCCCTTTCCATCGGCATTCTTCTCAGCCCAAATCTTGCCACCATGAGCTTCTACAATATTCTTTGAGATAAACAAGCCTAATCCGGTTCCTGAGGTAGATGACTTTGTAGCAAATTTTCCGAATAATCTGGGTAATATTTCAGGATCTATACCCTGTCCAGTATCCTTCACACTGATGATGACCTCCGAGTCTTTCTTCTCTGCTGTTACAGATATGGTTCCTTTTTCTTTTCTGCGTTTGGTGATGGCGGTGGTAAATTTGATGGCATTACTTAGCAAGTTAGAGATAACCTGAGATATTCTTCCCCTATCTGCCTTTACAATTATGCTTTTAGATTCATATTGAATATCTAGGTTGAAAGTATCTTCATTGTCCAACAAGAGACTTCTATGGTCCCCCACGATAGATGATATTATATCATTTAGGTCAAATTCCTCTTTGTTTAATTTTAATGATTGACTTTCAATTCTTGTGACGTCTAATATATCTTCAGAAAGCCTTTGGAGCTTCTTTGCATTTCTAAGTATAGGATTTGCGTATTGTATACCATTTTCGGGATCCGATGCCAGCAGCTCAGAATAACCTGTAATAGATTGTGTGGGCGTCCTTAGTTCATGAGCGGCTATATTGATAAACTCTTTTTGCATATTTTCTTGAACCTTCAACTGTTCATTTGCTGCTTCAAGTTCTCCTGTTCTTCTTTTTACTTCACTGTCTAAGTTACTGTTCCATTTAATAAGGAACACGATTAGGATAATTGCTGCTGCAGTGCTAATGGCAAGTAGAGAAAAAGTTTCTATTCTCTGACTAAAAAGTATATTTTCAAACTGCGAATATATTTGTGATGTTGGTGTCACAATAAATACGACGTACGGTGGTGGTGCGGTGGACACATCTGTCTGATTTTCTTCACGGATAGTAATAGGAAATCCTGTCGTTAGCCTTTCTCCTAAGCCGATAGAATAGACCACGTCGCCTGACTTACCTGATAATACTCTCTCCATCAAATTATTCAAATCCTTATTTTGTCTTGTAAAGTTCTGTGTGTACTCTCCAAAGAAATCTTTGCCTATTAATTGTGGATTACTATGAACCAGATGAGTTGCATTTCTGTCAAGGGCTGCCAAGTATTGCGATTCAATATCATATACATTCCCGAACCCTGAAAAGAAATCTACAGTCGGTATCCCTGCTCCTACAAATCCCAGATATTGTCCTGTTTCTCTATTTATAATAGGATAGGTTATGATTATTCTATAAACACCGTCTGATGAAAGGAGACCAGTAGAGAAGACTGGTTTTAAAGTCGCTTTGGTTTGATTTACATATTCTCTAAATGAGACGTTATTGCCTACAAAAGACCGCTGTTCCTCTTGATCTGAAGCAATGTGCGTTATTATGCCATTTCTATCTACAATAAATAAATTATCCGCTTTTCCTACTAGTTGTGTAGTATCATTATACATCTCTTGCAGAATTAGTTCTATCCCATCCCCAGACATATTACCTTGCTGAGCGTAAACTGAGTTTGCTATAACCTTTAGTCTCGAAACGATCGAATCCAGATCTGATGATATATGCTGTGAAATCGCATTGTTTGTATCCAGTTGTCTAAGTCTTTGCTGTTCAAATAGACTTGTATTAATACTATCTTCGGTAAGACCTTGAAGAAAAAAATATAATCCATACGAAAGTGAAACTATGAGAACTATTGAAATAACTCCAATTTCTTTGAATCTTTTAGGAAATTTCAATCTCAGTTAATTGTAATATGGCATAATATATGATTTGTTGGCTTCTTAAAAATTGACATTCGCAGTCTTTAAGCTAATGTGACAAGCTGCAGATTTATTTCATTAATGACAACATGGAATTCATTTCAGACGTAGTTGATTTTCTTGAGGATTTAGGTTGGATTAAGCGAGGATCAGAATGGATCATATCAAGTAACTAAAAAAGGACAGACAACCACAATCAAACGTGAAATTAATTTTAAAATTCCTGAATAGAACATGAAAAGGAATTCTCCTGAGTTATCAATATCGAAGCCGAAAAAGATCGATAAATTAGATGCTAAGATCATGAAATTGATGTTACTAATATATACTGACAAGAAGATATCAGAAACATTAAAGATCCATCTCATACAGTTGAACTTTCTTTTCTAATACAGCCTTCATTTCTTCGTATACTCTGTGTGTATTCTCCTGCTCCGGGTCTAGTTTATCCTCTTCCTTTCTTAGGATATTCATTGGAGTATGCATATAAGGTGAATGTAAATAAGATCCTTTCCTTTACATCATGGGCGATATTTCTTAATTCTTATGTTAAACATAAATTGTGAATTCGTGCGGATCGAATGTGCAAAACAGTGAGATTGTAAGATTGTAAAAGTTATTCAAGGTGATGAGAACGTTATTGAAACAATTTTGAGCTTTATTTCTAGAGCTGACAGAGGTATCGATGCCTTTGTGGACCAGTCTCGGCCAGCAGCTAATATGAATAACGAGCAAATTAGAGCATCAATTATCGCTGCTCATTCCAGAGGTGTTAAATTAAGATGCATAACTGAGATCACTTCGAGCAATATTGAATCCTGCAAACAGCTTTTAGAAATAGTCGATGAACTTCGTCATCTAGACGGCATTGCAGGAAGCTTTTATGTGAGCAATAAAGAATGTTTGGTTCCCGTACTCGTTCATGAAAAAGGGAAACCAGCATCACAAATTATTTTTTGGAATGTGAAAGGGGCAGTAAAACAACAGCAATATGTATTTGAAACTCTATGGAATAAAGCTATTTCTGCTCAGCAAAAAATAAAAGGAATTGAACAGGGTTAGTTGCCAGAGATAATTGAAATTATTCGTAATCCGTCAGTAGGTCAAGAGTTAGCATTCAAACTTATAAGATCCGCAAAAAAGGAAATCCTAGTAGTTTTATCGTCTGTCAATACATTTATGAGACAATCAAGGGCGGGTAGTGGTCAGCTTATTGTTGAAGTTGCAAACTCGCGCAATGTATCTGTGACTGTATTGACACCCATGGATGAAGTAGTGAGAAAAATAGCCAAGGATCTAGAGAAACAAAGTGCCAACATAAAGAT
>JAATVP010000060.1 GCA_014523625.1 Nitrososphaerales archaeon TH5896 | reverse complement strand
GAATATTCGTCATTGCATCTACATTTTCTGATGGAGTAAAGTATCCTAAAACAAAAAGCGGAAAATCAATAAGATAGTATACCATAGCTATTCCCATAATAGTCCAGAACTTGATCTTACCCAATTTTTTTATATATGGGTATAACATCTTAGCAGTCCCAATCCAAGTTAGAATGTATGCCGCAGTAGAAGCTACAGTATTGGCTATTCCGATCTGACTTCCGACTGACTCGATACTAAACTCAGGAAAGTATGCTACATCATTAGAAGTAATTATTTTCTTCTGTTGTCCCAGCATATCAGAATATTCTGCCAGACCAGCTATTCCGTTTATTACATATGCAATCATAGATAGAGCTAGTATTAACACCATAACATCTTTATTCGAAAATCTGTACCAAGAGAAAAATGCTTTAGCTAATAGAGCCAAAATTATAATCCAAAAACCGTAGCTAATGACATAAGTGAGATAGAGAGTTATGATACTATATTCATGTATGAATAAAATCTGTAATATAACAAGAGCTATCACAGCTACAAGTATGTACTGTCCAATAGATACTCCTCTTTGTAATAGCTGAAGATGTGATATTCTGTCTTTAGTTTCTTTGTTTAATTGTTTGACATAGTTCAAAATCAAATATTGAGTAACAACAAATATTACTGCGATTACTATGAATACGGAAACTCCACTTCTAGAAGAGATTTGTTCGGGAATGAAGTCAGCCACAACACCAATCTGTGAATCTACTGTGATGACAACTATCACGATTAACATAAGCGTAAAAAGTTTCTTATCACTAGCAAATCTCAAATATGCAGTAGTGGGCTTGATTTGGCGCATTAGTATGTTAAATTCGTGTTAGCCGATTGAAATAGAAAAAGCTTTCAGTTGATGGATGGGGAAAGCCAGGAAAGAGAATTTAGTAAGATCATAATTTGCTAGATGGATCATATTTGTGATTTGTAATGCAGGTAGTAGGCCAGCAAAAATGATGCCAATAGATATGAACTGGCCTACTGCATATCTGAGTGTTTCAACCCAGAAAATATGGTCTACTTCTTAACTATTTCTATCACAGAATCAGAAATTGTGACGGCAAATAGCAGGGCAATAGCTCCATTTGTCTGCTTGAGCCGACCTACTGTGTCAACGCAGTAAGTGTAAAAGCTATTCTATACTTTAAATAGCATTCACAATTTTTATATAAACAACTTTAGGAATTATCATATCCAAATATCTCAGGGGTTTGTTGTGATGATATCTATACGTGTGCATATTTGTTTGGTGGGACTATATGATAAATGGCTACGTTACCAATACTAGTGAACTAGCAGGCACAGAGATAACAAAATTCATTCTTTCGAGAATCGTGAAGAATCACGACAATATAGAAGAGATGGCAGAAGAGCTTGATTGCAATAAAAGACTTGTTTTAGCGATCATATTATCTTTTATAGATACTGGTTGGATTAGGAGAAACACAAATGGGACATTCAATTACAACTAAATGCGAAAATGTAATAGACAGGTAGAACTCGAATGTTATGGTAGTGTAACAGATATGTAAGTAGTAGTTACATATTTAAAACAGTTCAGATATTATAAACACGTCAGTTTTCCAAAACTGAATAATTTCACTCTGGGGTTGGTTGTTGATACCCTCCAACCCTATTTCCTAAATCGAGTCGTGTAAATAAGTAGTAGGTCAGGAATGAAGCCTATAGACGAAGACCCTGGTCTACTACTTAAATGCCATACCAGTAGGGACTGTGTATTTCCTATTATCGGGTATGTAATTTTCTGGGTTTAACTTTTTCTAACCTAGAATGAGAGTATTATGATATATCGCTGTTAGGGCAGGCGGCCAGAAATGAAGAATAGGACAAACAGCATAGAAGAGTTAGCCGGCCGACCTACCTCCATGATTCACTATTGAACTTTATTACTTGTCTTGAATGACAATAAAGTGTCAAAATGATTTCCCTAGGGGGGATTGTCAATGATGTCAGTCAGAATTGTTTAAAATTGTCCAAAATGAAGAGCAACGATCTATATCTATGCTTCACGATGTTATCCTATTATTTAGTACCTATAGTCGCTTAAAAAAAATTGAAATACTAAAAGCCATAAACTTGGGTATGGTGAAAATTATAGAAACAGATGAAAGAATAACTCTTGAAAAACAGCTGGATGAAGATGTTGGACCAATCGTCGTGATGAACAAGTTCAATGTAGGTCCGCAAGAAGTTGATGAGTTTCTACAGGTATTCGCTAAGACTACCGAAACTTTTAAACAGCAACCCGGATTCATTTCCGCCCAGCTGCATCGAGGTATTGCTGGCAGTACCACATTCATTAATTATGTCGTTTGGGAATCGGCAGCACATTTTAAACAGGCATTTAATATACCAGAGTTTAAATCAAACATGGCTAAAGTTCTGCCCAATACTGTGATGTCTCCACACTTATTCAAGAAAGTAGCAGTACCGGGAATCTGTGTTGACTAAATCTATTATTTTAGAAGACAATTCGATTAGTGTGAATGAGATAATACAGTTTTATAGTTTGATGACTCTAGCATAGAGACAATAATAATTATGCACGGTGAATGGTGGCTAGAAAATCCCGCGCTATCGATGATCCTGTTTTGTATCGCATTTTATCTACTCTATAGTTTCGATATCTGATAGATAAAAGATAATTCTGATATAGATATCCACTGGAGCTTCATAATTATCAATTTTAGATTACGAATCTGATTTAATTGAGTTGAGAGAAAAAAGATGCTTCACCCAATCAGATTTATATACACAAAAAACTCAGCTATTTCTGTTTCAGATATTAGTCTCTAAATAGTGCACATCATTACTCACAAATAGGAATAAGAAATAAATACAGTAAGATCTATTGTATATTAATGTATAAGAAAAATCAAGAACATTGCGAGAGAAAAATACTTTTAGTCGCAATTTCAGCAGCTGTACTTGTGGGTTCTTTTGTAGTTGGCAGTCAGTTTGTCAAGTCATCTATGGCTCAAGATTTAGGCCAAATGGCCGAGCAGGCTGAAAAAATAGGCGGAGCGGCGAAACTAAAAATCTTAGGTAATCAAACAGGTAATCAAACAGGCAATCAATCAGGTGGAGTCTTAGGGCAACTCGGCGAACAAGCTAAGAGCATGCTACCAGGCCAGTAGAATAGTGTAGTACAAATCATTATTGCTGAATGCCAGTAGCAATAATGATTTTTTTATCAAATGATCTTTCCAATTTGTGATTATCTTTAGCAGGTAACTACAGGTTACCACTGATATTGATCCACACTTAGATCTACTGAAAAGATTCGCGGGTCTAATTACCATTGATTATCTCTTCCCTTGAATAGAAGTTATAGTAAAAAGAAAATGGGGTTTACGTTTTAGAATCCTGGGCCTAGTAATCCAGAAGCTGATACTGCTCCACTGACTTTATTTCTTATTTCTTCTAGTAATGTATTTGATGGATTTGTCTGCTCTAATTCATCTTCAGTTTCATTTTCTTCTTCACTAGATGATGTGTCTTCTTGTGAGTCACTGTCATCATCATCATCACTTGACGACGTGTCTTGTGAGTCGTTACCATTATTATTGCTGTTATCATCACCGTCATCGGATCCAGTTGATTCATTAGAGTCATCGTTGTCATTATTATCATCGTTTGACGAATCATCATCATTATCTGAAGTTTCTGGAGCTGGTGTTATGGGTGCACTATTCAGTGTAGATGTACTATTCTGTGCAAATGCAGAGCTTTGACTTAGATCAACTGTGGTTAGCATGACCATGACTAATAACAGAACAGTTGATAGTGCGCCAAGCTTGATATGTTGGATGTTAGACAATTTTTTCTCCAAAGCTGCTAGCTGGCTACTAAACTTATTTTGGTTAATTCAGATTTATGTTATATTTCTTCGATAATTAACTAGATGAAAAGTGCCGCCGCTATTTGCATCATTATATATTAATCAGCAAATTCAAAGAATTCAAATTATTTGAATCGTCTTAATAAATTGGAAAGTTGATAATTCCATTGTTTCAATCAATGTGTTTGACGTTCGCATTATCATTTTAGTCGCATCACCGGGACATCAGAAATTCAAAACAAGTCGTCAGCATTCTATCCGGGGCTCAAATAGTTCTCTATCTCTTCGAATAATTCCAAAAATCTTATTCCTCTGGATGTGATTTCGAAACGTTGTGCATGACCATGAGGGGTTAATGTAATTAATAGCAATTCCCGCCTGATTAATAGCGATCTATACTCTTTGAATTGGGGCCATGTTAGATTGCAGTAGTTCATACTTGTATTCTACTATAAGAATAGAAAATTTCTGTGTAGCCGGTAGAATTCCAATTAATCGAATGGGAACCCTCCATCAAATGCACCATCAAACATACCACCATCGCCTCCGTCACCGCCATCGCCTCCGTCACCGGCATCATTACCATCATTACCATCATTACCATCATTACCATCATTACCATCATTCTCGTCTTCATCATCATCACCACTCCCACCACTACTGCTACTACTTTCGTCAGATTCCTCAACTACGGGAGTTAATGATGCAGGAGCAATTGGTTGATTAACAGTAGAGGGAACAGTAGCAAGCTGAGTTATGTTTGAAGCAGTATTGTTCTGAATAGGATCAGCTGGAGCTTGTCCCATTAGTCCTGTTCCAGTATCTGAGGACTGGAAATTTGAGGGAGTTATCTGAGCAGACGCTTGATTAGGACCGTATCCGAATACTGACATAGCAGCCAATAAAATGGCTGTGGCAGCAATAAAACTCATTGTATATGTATTTAAAAATACTTGCCTCTGAATGGACATCTTCATAGTAACCGACTTTCTATAGTATCGAGTACTATATAAAAATTGGAATAATTATACATGGAATAATTATACATAATGCTTTTTCACTATCTCAGGGAGTTCAGCTAGTATACTTGATTATAATCTATGTTTCACAATGGGAGTAACTTTGTTATCTGTTGTTTTATTCACGACCACTAATTAAGTAAGTCTTAATATTAAAGATTGAATCTAGAAGCCCTATAAAGTAATACTCTGTTAACAGTGTTAACTGAGACATATACTTTCGTAAACATTGTCAAGACTAATTTGTTAACAATTAACAATTCATGTTGAACATTTTTGACAATCTGTGCTTATTCACACTAATCTACGCTCAATTGTCATTGAACAAACCAAATGTTCTTGACTGACAACAAGTGTACAAAACACATCCCCAAGTGGGCATTGTGAGGGTTGTCAAAATGGTGTCAGAATAGTTGTCAGAATTGGCAGCGTATTTGTCAGAATACTTGTCGGCAGAGGAGCTTATTGTTACGAATTTATATCAACTATTATTTTATGGTGGAATACCGGGTTCATGCCAGAAATATTCCCTCACTATCATTTAATTCGAACATGTATACAATAATTAGGTAGTAACAATATTGAAGTTTTGGGTGGAACGAGAAAAATATTATCTGCTGCAGCCAGTAGTAGTACTGTTGTCTGCCCGCTGACTACGCAATCACTTCTCATAAACATCATTATCATCTTTACTATTATCGTCTTTCTCAAGTAACATGGTTTCAAATGCTACTGCTTTACTTGGTTCTGCTGCATAAATAACATAGTGATGATTTTTCAAAAGTGAACTAATCCATACTTCTTTTCTTGTGGGCTCTATTTTAGAGATATCGTAATAACATATTTGAGAATAATTAAATTCATCAAAATGCTGGTGGCCAGTTTTTTCTAGTAAAATGCTGAATTTCATTCCGTCTTTTGTTTCTATATCCGTTATTGTTCCACCAACGAATCTGAATGGGGGTTTCATGCTTTTTTTGGATTCTTCTCGCATCTGATTAAGAGTATGAAGCATATCGTGCTTATTATTATCATCTGATTTTGCTATTTCATAAATCCGTAAAAGGTTTTTCTGTTTGAATAAGCTTACGTCAATTCCCCCAGCGGATAGCTGTTTTTCAATTATTTCAGGTCTGTCAGCCGCATAGAAAATACATGATTCCCCTTTTGCAAACCCGTTGTGAAAATATCTACCTATTATCCAGTCTGCATATTTTTGATCGTCGTACAAAAGTAGAATATGTTTGTTTCTTTCCATTTCATCAACAAATTTCATTGGACGATAATTTTTTAAATCGTTCTTGTCTTTAGTATCCATGTTTTCTCTAAACTCCTCTCAATTCATCAGGCGGTATATCTAAATATTTTATACCCATTTCAAGGACAAAATTAGATATTCTATCATAGTCCTGTAGAAAGTCTCTGCCTTTTTCGGTTATCATAAGTGGGTTTTGGAGTATCATTTTCTTGCTTTCTAGCTCATCAAGATATCTAGCAAGTTTATCATATGCAAGATTACTGCGAAGCTGTACTCTTGTAGGTTTTGCCACACTACCATCGTCATTTGTTATTTCATTCATAATGGCTTTGAGAATGTCATTATATAATTCCATCTTGTTCCGTCTTGGTTTGGGTGGCAGAATACATAACCATTTCACTTCTTATAAATAAACCTCCCCTAAGGGAGCAATCCTTTTTATTATTTTATGGATAGAACGGGCTATGAATAAGATTGTTTCCGAAGAAGAATGGGTCGAGGCTCGCAAAGCATTTCTAAAGAAAGAAAAGGAGTTCACTGCCTTGCGGGATCAACTTAGCCAGCAACGACGCGATCTGCCTTGGGTATCCGTTAGTAAGGAGTATGTATTTGAAGGTCAGAATGGGAAACAAACCTTGTCAGAACTTTTCGACGGAAGAAGCCAACTAATAGTCTATCACTTTATGTTTGATCCAAGCTGGGAAGCAGGATGTGCACATTGTTCCTTTTGGGCAGACAATTTCAAAGGAAATATTGTGCACTTGAATCAAAGAGATGTAACCATGATCGCTGTTTCTCGGGCACCCTACACCAAGATTGCGGAGTACAAAAAGAGGATGGGATGGGAATTTAAGTGGGTCTCTTCTTACGATACAGATTTCAATTACGATTACCATGTGGCTTTCACACAGGAAGAGCTAGCCAAGAATGAAGCATTCTACAACTATGCAAGTTACAAGCCAAGCCCTACCGCGGAGCGAGAAGGAGTCAGCGTATTTTTCAAGGACTCCAGAGGTCGCGTGTTTCATTCCTATTCAGCTTATGCTCGTGGCATCGATATGTTAAATGTTGCATATCACTACCTTGACCTAGTTCCTAAAGGCCGAGATGAGGCCGGTCACGACTTCCCTCAATTCTGGGTTCGCCGTCATGATGAATACAACAGTTAAACAGGTTAGGATCCTTGATTGAGAATTACCTTAACTTGAAAAAAAGTGCTAGTTTGTCACAGCAGGATGCCGTGTTAACTGTAATAGTTCTTGCTGCAATTACTACTAGTACTCTATTCATCTTCCATCAGCAATGTTTGGCTCAGGGGCAACAACTACAGTCTCAATCTAATCGAACAACGTTTGATACTAAAAACTCTATTGAAGATCTTTCTTTTGAGATTGATAACATGACATTTTCGCATCAAACCGCATCTGTTAATGGTATTCAAATGCATTATGTAATTGGAGGCCAAGGAGATCCTATAGTGTTGCTACATGGATGGCCACAAACATGGTACGAATGGCATCATGTTATGCCGGCCTTGGCTAAAAATTATACCGTAGTCGCACCTGACCTTCGAGGACTTGGAGATTCTTCAAAACCAGTAACTGGCTATAATGGTAATACTACAGCAGAAGATATCTACCAGCTGCTATCTCAGTTGGGATTCGATAAAAAAATCTATTTGGTAGGACATGATGTAGGAGCGCAGACGGCTTATTCCTACGCTGCGATTTATCCTGATAACGTAAGTAAGTTAGTGACTTTAGAGGGTCCTCCTCCCTTTCCACCAGAAATTGAAGAAAATCTCTGGTGGTTTGGCTTTCATAAGACACCCGATATACCTGAAGCACTAACGGTTGGGAAAGAGCGGGAATATCTTTCATGGTTTTATAGCCTTGCCTATAATCCAGAAGCAATTACAGAGGCAGATATAGACAAGTATGTTAATAGCTATTCTGCACCAGGGGGAATGCGTGCTGGCTTTGAGTACTATAGGGCGTTTCCGATAAATGAAGAACAAAATAAGGTACACGCTAATGTCAAACTTCCGATACCAGTTTTAACACTTGGGGGAGAGTATAGTTTAGGTAATTCGTCGTTGATCTCAATGAAATCTCTTGCTACAGATGTACGTGGAACGATAGTACCTTTCTCAGGACACTGGATTCCTGAAGAGCGGCCAGATTTTCTTATTAATGAGCTAGCAAAATTCCTTAATGATTAACCCTCACGCGATCCTGAGACAGCTTGCAAAACCTATGAGAATGTATTGCTGAGATCGAGTTCCTAAAAGAACTTTTGCCCTTTCTTTCTCTAGTTCAATGGAACTTGAGTCTGCCCCCCCGATAATAGCGGACCAGAATAGAATCAGGAAGATAATCTGTAACCCGATAGATAGTGCTACATTTTGCTTCATTTTACCTTTATTTCTTAATGGATGTTCCTACCTCTTCTTGACCAAACATCCTTTGTACTTGCTACAAAATAAATGAATCAGGTCTCTGCATTAATAGAAAGGATCTGCATAAGATAATAGAAGACCAAAACATGCCCCAAGATGTTAAGGAAACTATAGTCAGGATCTTTCCCCATTTGGAAGAAAGAAAATAGTAACAGTTGACCTTTATGGCCGGATTTAGTTTTTTGCGTGCAAATTTCCTTCTTCTAAGAGGTCCTGAGAAATTGGATCCCCAGTTTTCCTGTATACTTCTGCTATTATTTCATCTAATATTGATGTAAGAATCTAAATCCTCGCAAATTACTACCAACCCACCTCGCCCCCAGCCCTTTTCGAAGAGTCCCGACCCATTTGACCACTTCTGGCGTCTCATTTGGCCAGCACAAAGATGGGCTGTCATTGAAAAATGGATGCTAGGGATGCCTAGGAACACTATAGCAGTGGAATGTGGACTTAGTAATGGTGCAGTCAGTAGCATAGTGGATGAATGGAGGCGCTCGACCGGTTTGGAGTTGGCGGTGCTCATTAGGGATATCGGGGTAACTTTGCGTAGGCTGAGCATGTCTCCAGCTCAGTGCGTGACCGGACTGAGAGTTATCAAATTGGTTGAGAGAATGGGTTTGGACATTAGCTCTATCGAAACCTTTCTTATGGAAGTGTATACGAGGTGTCAAGATTTGGGACTGAATCCTAGTCATATTGCGAGATACATGAGTCAGTTTGTCTCTTTTTGGGGGGGTAGAGCAAACAATCAGGATGAGGTTGTTTCGATTCAGTTGATAGATAGTATACTAGAAGGGAAAAAGCAGAAAAAGGTAGAACTTGAGGAAGAAATAAGGAGCTTAGAGTCCAAACGTTACAATTTGCAACTTGAAACATCCCGTTGTGAGAACGCTTTGCTAGAATCTGTTCAAGAAAAAAAGAGGGTGGAATTAGACCTCAAGTGGAAAACGGATCTCAGGACTGAATTAGAACGAAACGGTCTTGAGGTCGACGAACCTCTGATGCTAGTGAAGGCTACACGATTTTTTAAGGACAACAATGTGAATGTGAATGAAATACTGACGGTATTTTTAAACTTCAAGGGAATGGTTAACGCCATCCAGGGTCAGGCATATCAATTGGAGAATTTAAGGCAGGAGTATCGCAATTTGGAAGCGAAGAAACAGATGGAGGGGGAACGATTAGAAGAGCGTAAACTCAAGAATCGAGAACTTGATGAATTAAAGAGTATGGGTTTCGGTCTGTGGGAACTTAAGACTTTACGAAATTTGATTAACGAACTCGGCACTGTGAACGGACTTGAAGTTAAAAATGGCGAAGCCGTAAAAAGATTCATCTCAGATATTGAAAATCACTATGCCGATTATTTGAGGTTGCGCAACAAAGTCAAACAGCTTCGAGATGATGAATCACTGTGTCGAAACCTCCTGGGTGCGATGGGAAGCCTTGGACCAGCGATATCATCCTATCTCGGCAGGAAGCCTACTGGAAATGACATCCGAGAAGTAATCAAATTAATAGATGAACATCCAAAGGCGACTAACCTTGTTGATAAATCAATAGCAGAAGGAATCAAAAAGCCTTCGCAATCAGCTGTTCAAGTGGACTCACCAACTTCTGATCAGATAGACGAAGAAAAGCTTGGAATAAAAAAGATTAGGCCTGAGCCCAGTGACATGGATTCAAACCCAACTAACGCAGACCTTGTGGCCCATGAGACTAGCCTAAGAAATAAAAGGAATAGGAGGCGTCCTCATCCTCCGAGGATGTCAAAAATCAATCGATTTCGGAGAAATTAAACATAAACATCAAAGTAAAGGATAGCTTCATATATTTTACCTAAATTGTTCAACTAACTTGTAACGAAATCGGACAGTGGCGGAAATAATAGAATGGATTGTACATATGTAAGGAAATAATAGAAGCAAACAATGAATGAATTTGGGCTAAAAATAATTATGAAACTTAATGACCAAACCCAATTATTTTGGTAGTTCTGCTTAACTATTTCACCATGTTCTTTGTAATCGCATTACTATGTTTCCATTTACCATAATAAAGAATGAAACCTCAAACTGAATTTCAAAAATTGTAGATATAATTTGTCACCTTAATGACACCTATATGCTACTACATCAAAAGAAGGGACGCATATTAGTATAGAATCTTATCTTCGATATTTACATTAAATTTAAGTATTCTGCCTATATATCGAGTTAGCGATTCTGA
>JAATVP010000059.1 GCA_014523625.1 Nitrososphaerales archaeon TH5896 | reverse complement strand
TGAGAGCGATAATTGTCATAGTCCTTGTGGCGCTTCTGGTATTTCCATTAATTGACGTAGGTACCCGTGCAATAGCAAAGGACTCAGGGAGGAAAAAAAGAGGTCGCAGTGTTGACCGTGCAGTAGACTCCACTATACTCGGTGGTTAGAAATTGTATGTTCATGGATCTCTGATAACTGAATCCAAAGTCATTAAATGTATATCTGATGAGAAATATAGGGAGATCCTATCTCTGATTAATAACAAAGAACCTATTTTAATCTCGAAATTGGGGCTTACTCGCAAACAATACTATTTGACGTTGCAGGACTTTGTTCACTGTCGATTGATCCGGAAATACCATCAAAAGTTTGTTCTTACACTATTCGGCAAATTTGTTTTCGATTGGCACATAGTTCTGAAGGACATCATATCTAAGGATTACTGGAAGCTTGAAGCCATCGACTTGCTAAGATCACCAGGAATTCCGGAATCTATAAGGGCAGAAATAGTCAGCACTTTCCTTGATGGCCGAACCCTGAATCAACTGCTACCTACTCTCTGACAAATTCTTGGCCTAGTCATGGATATATGGAAAAGTTCGGTCCTGAAATACTGGAGAAACGGCAATGTGCTCCCTGATGTGGTATGGATCTAAGAGTTTAAATAAATTATAGTGAAGATAAATACAATGAATAAAACAGTTTCGATATCAAGTGTATTTAGAGCACTGTCCGACGAGAAGTCTTATAACCTTTTTAATACCATCTTTAATGACGACACAGCATCACAGGTGTTATACACTAATTTGGGATTGTCAAAGCGACAATACTATAATAGGATCAGCGAGCTTAGAAGCGCGGGGTTGATCGGGAAGCAGAAAGGAAAATATATTATAACATCATTGGGGAAAGTAATTTATAGTATCTTAAAAATAGGTGAAAGGGCTATAGATAGTAATTGGAAATTACAAGCTATTGACATGATTAATTTTTCTGCTAATGTCAATTCTGTTGCCATAGATTATGTAAAAATCATGGATACCCTGTTAGATGACATTGAAATCAAGGAAATTTTGCTCCAAGATAATCTTCCCTCTGCTACTAGTAAAGACCCTGGTAGCTATCGAAAGTCCAAGCATATGGTCAGTCTATCCAGTAAATCTTCATAGTCTGTATATTCATTCGATAAGAATTGTACAAACAATTTGAATCATCACAAATTGTTCGCGCGCCTTGTCAGTTGTAATATTTCCAACTTGCAAATATAGACCTTTCCTACCCGATAATTTCTTGTTTCATCAAGGTTTCTCGGGGTGAAATACCGATCGAATATTATATGCTTTTTATAACTCCTGAATATAGCAGTTCTAGCGATTTCTTATCAAGTGCAACAAAATGGATAATGAATCTCTCAATACCTATGTCAACGTACTCACGTATTCTTCTCTTAATGGTTTCCGGTGTCCCGGTGGCTGCATTAATCCTTTGGGTGAAGCATCGAATGTTTTCATGAGTATTTTTCTCCTTTAGTATCAGATCGCTTATCTCATTCTCACTTTCTCTAATTAGACAACGGAAAAGAACTGAGCGCTCTATATCTTTGTACTCACGGCCAATTGAATCACAATGATCGTGCAGAACTCTAAGTCTTCGTTGAACTTCTACTGGTGTCGCGAACGGGTGATTGTATATGTCGGCGTGCCTTGCTACTATCTTTAGTAGATACTTTTCCCCTGTTCCACCAATCATTATAGGCGGATATGGTGTTTGAATAGGTTTAGGGTAACATCCGGCATTTACAATCGAATAATAGTTACCTGAATATGAAGGCTCTTTCTGTGTATACATTAATTTGATGATTTTTAATGCTTCATCCAATTGTTTGATTCTTGTTATGGAAGAACAATAATCAAATCCATAAGCAAGACATTCATTTTCCGACCATCCCGCACCGATTCCCAATTCGATCCTTCCGCCACTTATGATATCCATCGTGGATATCATTTTAGCAAGAAGGGCAGGATTTCTAAAAGAGTTGCATGTGACTACTTGCCCGAATCGTATATTTGAGGTGCTAGCAAGCAGCGAAGAGATAAGAACAAAACACTCAAAAAAGTTTTTATCACGATTAGCTTTGAAAATAGTTCCTCCCATCATGTGGTCATAAGAGTATGCTGTATCATATCCCAGTAACTCTGCTAAACTTACAATATCTTTCGCAAACCGATACTGCGCAACAGCTGAAGAACCATTAGAATCCAGCCATCGCCATCCTTGAGGCATTACGAATCCAAATTTGATTCGAGACAATCTATTTTCCTCATACAATCCAACAATAAACACTATTTATAAGAACCGAAGTATTCTGCGACTCATCCTTCCTCGTGTCTAGCATAGAACCAAATGAATTCCAAATGGTCTCTTGAATGGTTAGTTGCGGAAGTGCTTTTGATTTCTAGATCATGTAGCTATTATCGCAAAGTTCTTTTCTCGCTAGAACAGATGTAGTATGCCAAGGTTGTCCTGCTTCAATAAGAGCCTCAGATACTGTGCCAGTATCCTCAAGACAGTCTTCTGTCATGTTGACGCCATCCTTAGTGAACGTTCATATGTACCTCTGAAATGATATCATTCTAACTATATTTTGCCATCTCTTAATACTTTTGTCGGCAGTTCAGACATTGACGACTGGAAAGTCTTGGAAATTTAAGTTGTGTCTCTTATATGAGCTTCATCAACTCCATCATAAGATCATAGGCAGGTGAGGGAAGCAATTGAGTAGTCGACTAATAATATGGATTCTAATCATTTTGATTAAAAAATTAGCAATCCATATCAACATAATGCGGGATATAATTAAAGACCTATGTCCTGTAGATTACCATTGTTCATCCGTACTGCAGAGGCTATTTCGTCAGATTTGTTTCTACCTTTGTCGTAAATCCATGTACGGTCTTGGTCGTGCCCCAACTTCGTACAAATAGGGCTTTATAACATACAACCAATCCATATTGAGAAAAAGCAAGGAATGGCAATAGATAAACTGCCTGTCGCAAGCCATCCTTTAAACCGCGAACCTTAAGCAACACAATAAAATCAAGACCAATTACTACTCCAGCCAGGAGAAACCACATTTGTAACGGCAGATATGCAAAGCTATATGGTATGTATTCAAAAATTAAATAGTGGATAGTAGCATAGACGGTAACAAAAAACATTACAGAGTTAGCAAAAGATCCTAAAGGCATAAGCCATAATAGATTCCCTATTACGTCACTCAAATCAGCCATTTTGCGATTCAAACAATTGATGAATCCTTTCCCCCAACGAGCTCTTTGTCTAAGTAGCCCTTCTAATGAAGGAGGTTCTTCTGCAAATGCTTTGCAGGATGGAAGGTAAATTATCCTGTGTTTTTTCCTTATAAGTCTGCATGTGAGTTCATAATCATCAACCAGAGCATTTCCAAACATTCCTTCTTGTACCAAGATGTCTTTTCTAATAATAAAACCTGTTCCAAGAAGTGGACATCTTTCACCAAATATTGTCCTAGTAGTCATAATAGGTTCTTGCCATAGATCATCTTCCATTGCCATCATTTTTGTTACAAAATTATATCCTCTATTGATTGGAAATACCCTCCCCTGAATTGCTGCATAGCGTCCATCATCTAATGCAAGCATAGCATTTTCTACAAAGTCATCTTTCAAAACGGTATCTGCATCAATAATTAGTATATATTTTCCTCTCGATTGTTCAACACCGTAGTTAAGAGCAATCGCCTTTCCCGAAGCTTTTGTTTTCAAGTTAAAAGACCTTACCCTTTTATCATCCACTTTTGCCTCATTGTATGTTCTATCAATGGAGTTATGCGCGATAACCAATACTTCTATATTCTGGTATGTCTGCCGTAGGCACATGAGTACTGCATTTCTTATTACAGCTTCTTCATCGCGGGCAGGTACTACTATGCTGCACAGTTCGTTGATACTGCCTTTCTTTATTGCTGATCGTTGATATTGCTTTTCTTTAATCATCAGATGGTTCTGCCCCAATTCCTTTATTCTGAAAATATACGTTATGAGAATAAACGCACCCAGGAAGATGTAGACCAAAATCAATAACATAGCGGCAAAAGTAGGAATGAAGAGGTCGATGTCCGTGTTCACAAGCACATTCTCACGTGTAACTATGTAACCTGAGGTCGAGACTAGTACCAAGGCCCACATGGCAATGACTAAAAATACTCCAAAGACCCAGAATTTGTCATACGGCATTGTTAGAATATCGTAGGTAATACAGATTTCTAACAGATAAAGTTTCTATCCCCAATTATTTCTAAGAATTAATGCCAATCGTGAGGTTGAAACCAATCACCAGATAACTTATTGATAACAATAGTAGTAACGCCAATTATGATTGACAACAATTACAACGATATAGAATTAATATGCTATACGAAAGAGATATCTTAAAATATAAAGCCCCTCAGATCAACAATTAAAACTACAATCATGTCTGTGCTGTATGTATCCCTGATGGTATTCATCGGTGCGATCTTTATATTTTCTGCAGAAATATGCGTTTCTTCCGGTAGCAATAGTCAACCAGCAGTTATAAATCCCAATGAATTATACTACAACACAAGTATTCCAAAGTTCGTAATATTGACTTTTGATGATGTGCATGAAAGTCAGTTTACATACGCAATACGAACTCTAGACAAATATGACTTCAAAGCAACGTTTTTTGTGGTATGTGATTGGATGAATGAGAAAGATTGGGAGACAATCAAAGAGCTACACCAAGATGGTTGGGATATACAGGCCCATACCGTAAGACATCAAAATCTAGATGAGCTGTCTGGTGACATGTTGGAGTATGAAATCATTAAAGGACAAGATTGCCTTAACTCCAGAGGCATTAATTCAACAGTATTTGCATATCCATATGGTAATGGGTGGGATAACTCGACAGTAGTTAAACTTGTTGCAGATAACTATGATGTTGGTCGGACTTCTTCTGGATATCCACTTGCCTTCATGAATTGTGATTATTGGAACATGGCAGAGCTTGAGCAACCACTCGAGAAAATACGGAACCAAATGACGATCGAATTTATCAATAGTGTTCGGGAATACCCGGGGGGGATTTGTAAATACGCCGTTAATGGCTGGGAACATGTTCATATTGAAGGGGATTATGATTACAGTAATTCATCATGCATAGGGCCCTGTGAATTTTATAACAATTCTCAGATGTTGGATAGATTTATTCAAGCGGTCAACAGTCAGACTAAATTCAATGAGGATGGGACAATTAGAGCAATACCTATTGTTGTATACCATAGCTTCGCTCCTTTTACTGATGTCAGCGAAAGCAAAAATCCGTTGGAACTAAGTGTGAATCTATTCGATTCTGAGATGAAATACTTGAAGGACAACGATTTTAATGTTTTAACTATGAAAGACTTGAGATACGACCAGGACGCAGAAACTTTGTATGTAGAAAATATGTCACAATGGGACTAAATGGAGTTTGAGGGGATCTGTTCAGATACGCATAATAAGAGGTGTCTGTATCTTTTGCAAAGTCATTGACTATTTTAGGAACAGTACTAATTCTGTCTTAAGACAGCTAATGCGATGAAAATCTTGGCGAATCAAAATAATCAAAATGATGTAACGTGGTTCGTCACCTATTGGCTTACCATAGTACATCTATTTTGTGGTATACTTTTGCTTATCGCTCCATTAAATTCTTATATATGAAGATACCCTCTTCCTAGGCATGGATAACGGGCAAAAATTATCTCTGTTCGCAGCTATTCCTATATTGCTTGTTGTGGCATACTCTAGCGGAGGCAATGTATTACTAGCTCAGGAGGAACCACTACCTTTCACGACACCTGAACAGGGAGTACAAAACTCCACCTCCGTAAGAATGACACTTCTCGGATTAGATGACGAGGAAGGAAATATCATTTACTGGCTTGCTGTACCCTCAGTAGGTGCAATAGTTACTGACAGCATACCGGCAGCTGACTTAAAGGAACCATCTAATAACGCCACTGAGCTGAATCTTGAACTTGAAGGAACTCCTAATATTAAAAATCAGGTGGTCGAGGGATGTGTGATGGACTCACTAGAGAAAATAGTATATTGTGATAATGCCGTCCAGACGGGTAGCAGTGGACCCAGTACGATGGAGATATTGATGAACGATGACAATGTCCTACAGATCAAGGCTGAACCTTAAAACCCTATTTTAACCCTAATATATGAAGATTAATAGCCATCCCAGAACTAGATTGAAAGGTACAGTCGTTGTTGAGAATAGATTAAAATCCATCCTATAATCTAAGCGGAGGAAAGGGGATAGTGATATCTTTATCAATCACTTATCAATCTAGTACCTTATGTTCCATTTTTGTAGATATTGTATATCTCTAAAGTGATAAGATACTAATTCATCAGTAGCTCTTAGCTGTCAAGATTAAATATAGGTAGCATTTTTTATATGTTACAACTTACTTTTAGGTCAGATGGATGGATATGGGTATGTTTTTTGAGTCTTCTAATGTTCTGTTCTTATCTTTCTTTCTGGGAGCTACCATTTTGTTTCTGGTTATTCTTTATCCAAATGCAAATATAGCCGGAGGGCATCAAACAACAAGTGGGCAAGTTATTCGGTTTTTATGCGAAGATTATGAAATACGATTTCATTGCGGTCCTTCATTGAGTAAACTAAAGGGCTTTGAGGTTAATGGTAACTGGTCTGAACTATATCGTCCTCTGTCAATTCCAGTGTTTGTTGAGGGTAACTTCAGCAAAGCGATAGAGCTGGATTCGGCAAGAAGTAGGGATACCCTGGAGATTAATAACTCAAAAAGTATCAATCCCTCCAATTTCTCAATCTCCTTCTGGGTTAAAAGTCTTCCCCAGCCATTTGGAGTCATGCTTTCTCACTCTAGTGATGATAGTGACGCAGGATGGGATTTTGTTATGTACGAAAATGGAACAGCTTCCTTCCGGGTTATGTCTTCTAATCAAACTTACACTGAAGCTTCAGATAATAACTATAATTATTCTAAATCGTTAGACAAATTTACACATATAGTTGGGACCTTTAACGGTTCGACCATCAAGATGTATAGAAATGGCGAGCTTGTTACACAGAGACCATATCACGGAGAATACATTGCCGATCCGGGTACCCCTCTACGAATAGGAGGCGCAGCGAGAAGCTCGGGACAGTTACTTTGGAGCGGAACTGTGGATGATCTGGCTTTATACGACAGAGCACTTGACGGTGAACAGATCATGAAGATAAACAAAGGAGGGACTACTAAATTGTCTAACGAAACGTCAATTCACCCAGTCAGTCATTGGTCGTTCGATAATACGTTAGCCGATGTGGCGATTCGTAATAGTAATGATGGGAATATGAGGACTCTGATTGCCAGTTTGGCTTTTGCTCCAGACGGGACATTATTTTTTTCAGAAAAGAATACGGGGAAAATTAGAGTGATGAAAGACGGAAAAGTTTCTGATACTCCATTTGCAGTTATATCAGATTACCATGTAGCTGAAGAGCAAGGAGTGTTAAGTCTAGTCGTGGATCCACATTTCGAGGATAACCATTATGTCTACCTCTATTATACGGCAGGAAATGATGAGAGATTAGTAGAACGAGTGATACGTTTTACCGATATTAATGGGACCGGTCACAATAAAGTTACCATCGTTGATAATATACCTGCCCTAGATGGTTATCATGCCGGCGGTGCACTTGCATTCGGCAGTGATGATAAACTTTACGTGGGCGTAGGGGACGCTACTCAATCTGTATTTGCTCAAAATCCTTCAGTGTTACTGGGGAAAGTGCTTCGGATAAATCGGGATGGAACCATACCTGAGGACAATCCATATCCGAATTCTCCGGTTTATACTTTAGGTCATAGGAATATATACGGAATAGCATTCGATACCAAGTCAGGGCTAGGCATAATAGCTGAAAACGGTGATGTGCTGTATGATGAAATAAATGTAATGCGCAAAAGAGGGAATTATGGTTATCCTACGTTCCAGCCGGAAAACATTGCACCTGAGCTGGCTAATTCTTCCTCTTCCATTATTCCAGTTAGAAGTTATTGGGAAACTATTGCCCCAACACAAGCGATCTTTTATGAAGGTGCAGGATATCCTCCAGCACTTGACAATTCCTATGTATTTGGTGGTTTCAATGGGGATATTTATTCAGTTAGATTCAATTACACTGATGTTTCCATAGAGGATGAGCTAAGAATTGACTTACCGATATTCCCATATACTGCAGTGACCTCTATTTCAGCTTCTCCTTTGACAGGAGAAATTTATTTTGCAGGTAATGCTTTGTACAAATTGACTGCGATAGATCTGGGAAGTGTCGTACAAACTGTCTTTCCCATCAATTTTGAGTTCTCATCGAATTTTAATCGAGTGAATGAAGTAAATGTTTTCAAAAACGGAGATGAAAAGAAAATGACTATTAATTTCACCTCATCTGAGCTAATTGAAAACGAAGATAGGCCGGATAATTTGTTTCTAAACATAAACATACCAAAGAGCCTCATGCCAGATATTTGTAAAGTGGGGAAAATAGACACCGAAGATGGCTCGACTTCCGTTGAATACAGTGTGGAAGATGATTCCTCGTCAAATGTCATAAAGCTCAAGTATCTCCCGTCTATTACCTATAATTTAGAGATTCTAGGTTCCTGCAGCTGAGTTACCCAATTTAGTGCGAAAATTTTTGATTGAAAATCACAATAATACTCATTGCCGGGTTTACGACTTTACGACTTTAGACTAATCTACACCTTTCCTGAAATGAATCTACTATCATTTATACCCTTTTATCGCTTGTGTAGATTGGTTAACTGTAAAGGTATGGGTAACAGAACTCGGCCTCTCTTGGACAAACTTCCCCTCAACTGTTGCGTGGGAAGGATTTGTGACATACCTCTGAGTGCTACCAAGCGAAATACCATGGGTAGGCATCAGTAAATTAGTAGCAAGAGTAATAGAAGCATTAGTGACGGTTGCTAATGGAGTATTTTGACTTGCAGGGAATTCTAAATCGTACACTGAACTATTTGCCATATGCGTAACAGCTTGGATATCATAGGACAAACTTTCTCCAAAATGACTTTCAGTGGGATAATCTAAAGTTTCTACGCCAATTGTTACAACCTGAATACTATAAGACGAAACAGTTTGTTGTGTATCCAACGGAGATATAGTATAGTTTGTAGGAATGGCTTCTGTAATGATGGGTCTAGATAATTCTTCCTGTTGCGCGTTGGTATTCGAAATTAGATCAGTGATTAGTACTGAAAACAAAAAAACGATAAGAAATAATTCTTTGCAAGCACATAGTCTGTCGCGAAAGTAATCTATAAGTTCCCCACGCGCATTTCTCCATGATTGTTCCAATCAGCCAAGCCTCCCGATACGTCCCATATCATCAATAAAAAACAAATTCCCACCAGGTGTGGCGGTTATGGCAAGTGGTTTGGTTCCAATATTCCATTCAGTTATCTCCCCAGTGACTGGATTAAGCCTTCCTATCTTGTTCGTTTCGCTATTGGCAAAATATAAGCCGCCAGTTGAACTATCAAATGCAATACTGGTGAGTCCTGAAGTAGAATTGTCCTTTGGTATAC
Organism: Nitrososphaerales archaeon TH5896; assembly: GCA_014523625.1. GTDB lineage: Archaea > Thermoproteota > Nitrososphaeria > Nitrososphaerales > Nitrososphaeraceae > TH5896. The sequence goes on along the minus strand of JAATVP010000059.1, from coordinate 452 downwards.
TCCATTTAGTAATCAAGTCTGTTCCAAAATCGAGTCTACCTATGCTATTCGTTCCTCTATCTGAAAAAAATATTTCATTGAAACCAAGGACGATGTCTGACACATCACTGGAATTATTGGCTAAAGGCCATTCGGTAAATGTATTGGAAACAATTTCGAGGCCGGTAATAACGTGCCCGCTATCTTCTACGGAAAAAACAATTTCATTATCAGGATCAAACACAATATCTCGATATCCAATATTTTTTGAACTATTGATAGGAATCCATTCGGTGATTGAACTCGAAGTTGGATCGAGTCTTCCTATCTTGTAATTTCCACTATTGACAAAAAAAACGCCACCAGTAGCAAGATCGCTGGCAATACTAATAGTCTCATTATTTGAATTATCAGTCAATATGCTCCACTCGGTGATCAACCCCGTACTAGGATCAAGTCTTCCTATCTTGTTC
>JAATVP010000058.1 GCA_014523625.1 Nitrososphaerales archaeon TH5896 | reverse complement strand
TGCAACAAGCTTCAAAAAATCGATAGCAAGGTCAAAGTATGTTTTATAACTGCGGGAGAGATGGTATTTGATTTTGCCTTACGTAAATTCCCCGAATGCACCATTCTCAAAAAGCCAATTGACAACTATGATCTGCTGAAAGAAGTTACAAGAATGACTAAAGTATAAGTCTCAAAAAGAACGTAAACAAAATAGTAAAATTATCATTTTAGCTATTATTGCGAGACGGCAGGTCTTGCAGATAATCTATTAAAGAGCAATCCCCGATTAGGAGGTACGCTCCATGAAGTTTATTGGCGAAATAACTGACCCAGTTCATAGATATATCAGCTTCACTGCAGTCGAGCGAGATCTTATAGATACTTCTGTATTCCAGAGGTTGCGAAGGATTAGACAGCTTGCCGGAGCTCACCTTGTCTATCCCAGTGCACAGCACTCCCGATTTGAACATTCGTTAGGGACAATGCACGTTGCGGGGTACGCTGGAGAGAGCCTTCTGAGGAAGGGTTTCATCGATAACGAAGACAGTATACAACAATTGAGGTTAGCTGCTCTACTACACGATGTTGGTCATGGACCGTTTTCTCATCTCTTTGAAGAAGTATTGGAGAGTAAGTGCAGTATGACGCATGAGGATATGGGGAAAAAAGTGATACTCGAAAGTGAAATTGGAGACGTTTTAAGAGGTCACGGGTTTAATCCTTCAGACATATGCAGGTTATCATTTGGTGAGTCTAAATCAAGTTTCTTAAATGAAATAATTGCCGGCAGCTTATCCGCTGATATCATGGATTACTTGCCCAGGGATAGTCTATTTACTGGGGCAGAATACGGTAAGATTGACTACCATAGGCTAATAGCCTCCTTTGAAGTGGTGGCAACAGGACATTTGGCGATTAATAAATCTGCACTATATTCGTTTGAATCAATGCTCATATCCAGATACGAAATGTTCAAAGCAGTCTATTTCCACAAGACAGTTAGATCAGCTGAAGTAATGTTACTCCATTCGTTAGCACAAGCAGATAATTACTTACATATCACAAAGATTTCACTTGATAAATTCCTTAACCTAACCGATGAGATTACTCTTGAACAAATTTGTTCAATAGATAAAGATGAAAATGTAGCAAAGTTAGCTAGGGACTACCGAGCTAGAAAGTTACTAAAATGTGTCTATGAAAAATTTTTACATAAGCGTGACAGGTTGTACAACAAGATGAGCATCTCAACACTTGAAGAGTTAAGACTGCGTATATGCGATGTTGCAGGAGTTCATGAGAATACTGTTTTCGTGGACGCATCCAGAGCGCCTTCAATGCCACTTACTCCCTCAAAAGAAGAAATTAATTCCGTTCTTCTAGTAGACAAGGAATGGGCATACGATACACCTATCTCAGAAATTCCTGTCATCAGTTCAATCACAGGATTTCTAGATATGTTGAGGATATACACAACTGCTGAGAGTAGAAATGCAGTGACTTCTATTATCGATAAGGTGCTCGGAGACCCGAGTTGAAGGATCAACAAAGAGTCAGAGGTACAATGAGTAAACTGTCCAGGAAAAAAAAGGTGGTCATTAAACTTAGTGGTAGCATTTTTAGTAGTAGCGCAAGGTCGAAATCGATTAAGGAATATGGAATGATGATAACTGAATTGAATAAGCATGTACAACCGGTAGTTATTGCAGGAGGAGGGAATATTGCTCGGCATTATATTGATCTTGCACGAGAACTTGGAAGTGACGAAGCAAGTCTGGATTTATTGGGCATAGAAGTTTCAAGACTTAACGCCAAGTTGCTGCTCCATTCAATACGTAGCTGTGTCTACCCAAAGGTACCCACAAATCTCGAAGAAGTCTCAATTGCAGCTGAGACCGGAGAACCGGTGATTTTAGGAGGATTGCATCCGGGTCAGAGTACTAATGCAACTTCTGCACTGGTCGCTGAAAAGGTTAAAGCTCAGATATTTGTGAACGCGACAGATGTCAATGGCATTTACGATTCTGATCCAAATATCAACCGCCACGCAAAGGTGTTTAAAAGGGTCACCGTTGATAAATGCATAGAGGTATTAGGTAAGAATAGCTCAATGGCAGGAAAGTATGATCTGATGGATATGGTCGCTTTAAAGATCATAGAACGTTCAAGAATCCCTACGGTGATATTACGAGCCAGCGTCACCAACATTATCAAAGTTATTGGATCGGATACCAAAATAGGGACTAGAATATTAGTCTCGGAAACAGCGACACGAACTAGTTAAGTTATTTAACTATTTTAAATGTGTTATGGTAAAATGATTTACTAATTTACATCATCATGTCCTCTACGAATTGGCGTATATGTGAAATTATTAACTTATGCCATTTCATCATCAGTGATACCTATGTTGGTCATCTCCTCAACAGATAGGGTGACCCTATACCATTTATCATTTTTCTTAAACACAAATGAAGACGATTTCTTGTTGCTCCCTGATCCTAAACCCCCTACCCTCTCACTCAATCTAGATTGAAGTTTATCGACTTGATACTCAGCGATCATCAAGTTTCCGATGATGTTTTCTAATTCTATGTCACGGTCTCTTGCTATCCCTTCAGACATATCATTCACTTTTAGTATATACGTCCTAAGTATTATTTATGATTTTAAACTAGCGCGGTTTCAGATGAGATTAGAATTCTAGCAATAGAAATAAGAAAAGGAGCAAGATTTGGCGGTCCCGTAACTCTTATAGATTTTCTCATAACAAATTCGATTTTATAATATTGCATCTAAGTTTAGTCTGTCTTTCAATAACTACAGTCTGAACAAGAATCTAATGGCGAAGTGTCCACCTAGTTAATGACTGCATCGTTCAATTAGAATCGATAGTGATGGATAATGAAGTGGTACCTTTACTACTAAGGTACTACTACCGTTATCACCATCAAATATTTGATGGAGCCGATCTGGATAATCTGAGAGATTCATCTTATTTGCATCCATCCTCCAGAAGGCCGGTGAAGAACAGTTAGACTAATTGTTAAAATTAATGAGGGACTTGGATTTGCAATGATGACCTAGAGCATGTAAAAAATATTCTTGCTCTAATTTTGACAGATGGAAATATCATATCATCTACTAAAAAACATCATAAAATTTTTATACCTTGACATTTCACATTGAATATAACTAGTGGTTGTTAGAATTACGTGAATAAAATTCATCCTAATGATAGTTTTGAGCCCAAGACCCATACTGGGAAGTTAAAACCAAATCAAAGAAAATCATCTTCATCATTATTATCTCAGGATCCCCAACACTACAAGAGGATTCTAGTGGTTGATGATAACTCTGATATTGTGATTACCTTAAGGATTGGACTAGAAAGTGATCCAACTATGCAAGTATACAGTTATGATAATCCAGTAACTGCTTTATTAGGATTTAGACCTAATTCTACGACTTATTACTAATTGATGTAAACATGCCTTTAATGGACTGTTTTCAATTAGCACAGAAATTATTGCAGAAAGACCTCAATGTCAGGGTTTGTTTTATGACCTCTGGAGAAATAAATATGGACGCAGCAAGAGAAGTGCATCCACTTAAAAGTATAGGTTGTTTCATTAAGAAGCCAATAACTACAGAACTACTGCTAAGACGAATTAAAGCAAAGTTAGAGTGACTACTAGCTAAGGCTCGGCTATAACACTTCTAAATGTTTTTTCGATCTAAATTAAGTTTATTTCTTATTTATATCAATTGGCAAACTAGATACGAACGTTGCTCCTGTATCTCATAATTATTATTCTCAGCTGTGGCGCAAGATGGGAAAGTTCTTTGTTAAAGTTCACTGGAACAAGCAAAAGATTGAGGGATTCCGTATACATACGTGATAGATAAAGCGTTGCATAATACCGCATCATTCAAATAGAATATTGTATGATACACCGTATTACTTGTCAATGAAATAGCAGTTTGACTGAATATCGGGTAGCGATATTTTAATACGTTTACTCTTGTTACGTAGTCACTTTTGAGGTGGCGCTTTAAACAAAGACTGTAATAGTGTTGTTATGCCTCAATTACGTCGTCTGCCCTGCAGATATCGGTCGGTAGTCTTATTATGGAAATTCAAGGATGTATACCACTCGATAAAATTAAGGAAACGCTTTTAACAAAAGTTTATTGTTAGATATATTTCCAAGATCCCAATATGCTTCATACATATAGCAAAATCTACCTTGTAGCCAATTTCGTGTTTATGATTTTAAACCAAAGTGATTTCAAATCAGATTAGATTTCCTGCAAGAAAATGAGCAAGATTTGGCATGCCTTGGAACTGTTATACCTGCTCTCGGAAAGTATGCGATTCCATAATATAATATCTAAGATAGTCTATTCTTGAATAACTACACGTTGAACAAGAATCTAGTGACGGAGTATTCATCCAATTTTATGACCGTATCCTTCAAATAGAATATTGTATGATATACCGTATTACTCGTCAATGAAATAGTAGTGTGACTAGATATCATTAGTGATATTTTAATATTTTTGGGCGTGAGAGTTTAATCAATTATTTGATTCGCCTATAAGGTAAATGCTGAGTCATCTCAGCTAATGCCCTGTGATATACCGTTTCCACCGGATTCTCTTGAAGAGCGAAAGCCTCTGCAAGTATTATTTCACGCTCGAAGTCGCGAACCAACCAGTGCATCAAATTAGGTCCCTCTTTTCTAAAATCTTCTTCTAATTCGCGACCAAGTTTCAGTCTAAGACTATTAAGCCTCATTTCTCTATCACTTGAACTTGTCATATGAGAAGTTCGCTACCTTCATGCATTATTTAGAACGTTATAGCCAGCACGATCCATTCATCGCTCATTCCTTTATCGCTTCGAATGTAGCCAGCGTTCCGTGTATTGACTCCGCAATCAACCGATGGCCTTCCGCTCTTCTTAATTTTGGTATAAGATAAATATGGATAATAGCCTAACGACTAGAAAAAATCTTTCCAACTATTTTTAAAGCGTTGGAGTTACATAACAGCAAGAAAATAATGCAGACTGCTATTGCCTATAACGGAACCCAAGTAAAACAGGGTGGCACAAAGGAGGATATTAGCAAGGGGTTTAAGTTGTGGGTAGATCTTGTGAATCCCTCTCCCACAGAAATATCCGAGATCAGGAAGACCTTTAACTTGGATGGATCTGCACTTGAAACTTTGATAAACAAATCAAAAAAACCTCAGGTTCGTGTCTTGGAGAATCACAAGTTCACCATTATTCTTGATATTAGATACAAGACGTTTGAGAATTTGGTTACTGAAAGCATTTACCTTTTTCATAGTACGGAATGGCTCATAACAGTCCATTCTGAAAATGTTGATCTGATGACAAATGTGCAGCTACTTTTCGAACAGAAGAACAAGAAGGTAATGGAGGCAACAATCGATGCATTATATTATAACATACTTACCGAAATTACTGGCGGGTATGAATTGTTACTCACATCTATTGAATTAGCCATTTCAGATTTTGGAAAGAGATCACTGACGAAGAGAGCAACAAACAAAATCCTTGAGCAATTAGATACTCTGACAAGACAGATAATAGTACTGCGAAGGCATTTTTGGAAGACAAGGGAAATTATGAATTTTCTTACACACATGGAACAAGACAAAGATGAGATCATATATTTGCAGATTGCACACGACAATATTAATGATGTAATAGAATTAGTGGAATCATTTCGTGACACAATTAATTCCACACGTGACTTGTATTTGGCCAGTATATCCATGCAAATGAATGATACCATGAGAATTCTCACAATTTTTACAGCTGTTCTACTACCACTAACTCTTATTCCTGGTATTTATGGCATGTACGCTCTCGACTTGACCAATATTGGCACTATACCAACAGGATTTCTAGTTGTCATTTTTACAATGATTATAATGGCTACTCTTCTTTTCTGGTACTTCAAACGAAAACAATGGATTATGTCTAGGGATAAAGATCAAACAGTACAAGAAGAATAAACAATGATTCTAATGTTACTAGTGATAAGTTAAATCAATAAGAGTTGTATTATTCTCAATCAGGAGAAAGGAAAGGAACGTGTATGAACGATAGGGGGATAATAAACTAGTGATCAAGGAGGATTTATTTCGTAATATTTACTGATCTAGAAGATAGTCCACCAAAACTGCACCGCTATCATTAGTAGTATTTCTGATTAAATCAGTTTTATTTGATTCTGAAATATCTATTGATTCTGCAGATATGAATAGTGCCTCTCCAGCTGAAGGGAACGTTTTTGAAGCCTGGCAGCTAGGTGCTGGAGGATCAGAATAAAGACTTAGTCAAAGTATCGTAGTATGTAAATTGATTTTAGTCAAAATATGGTCAATCCATTTACTTACGATTTTCTTTATAACAGAAGAACCAGAGGATGATACAGATCCTGACCCCGCTACTGCTTTAGCAGGAATAGATCTAGAAGTTCCGTTCGGACAATAATTAGCTTATACCTCTTTTTTTTGAATGTAACTGAGCAGAAAAAAGTAGATATTGCTTTTGATTTAGCCTGACGATTATCATCTCATCGAATACTAGATGCTGAGCTTATAGTTATTGATAACAGGAAAAAACGAATGCTTACAGTAGCAATAACAAGTAAGGAGACAAATAACTAGTAGAATCTTTTATGGGCTATTGTACAGAGACCGTTCACTTCTAATTGTTGTTAGAGCTAAAGAACTTTTGAGTTTCGACAGTGGCATTACCTAATACTTCTGAGGTTTCATTTACCATTGTCCTTGCTGTTTCTGATGTCGCAACCTTTTCTGTAGCATTACCTACGAATTCTCCAGTCTCAGTTATGGCTCCTCTTATCGATTGTGATGCTTCCTCCTGTGGCGATTGGCCTTCTACTAAATCTAAAGTTACACTTGATGTTGTCAATATTACACCAAAAATCAACGTGATTCCAATGGCTGTCGGTATCCTTCTCCCGATTCTCATCCTATTACTATACCTATAATTGGCATTCAACTTTATATCTTTTCATCTGTAAAAGAAAATCACGAGAGATATATTGTGGGTTCTTGATATGCTCCATTAATTGAGTATAGTCTAACTGCCACTTCTGTATGTCTTCCTGTTCTTGTTTGAGTTTGAGTTTCAGTTTTGAGTTCCTCATCTCTTTCCTGCCCCTCTTCTTCCTCTACCACTTCTTCTGCTTCCTTGATTGGATTGCCTATTGTCAACTTGTCTATATACAACATCCCTAATCTTTAAGTTTAGAATTTCGTGCTGTCTCGCTGATAAATCCCTTGAAATAGCGTGATAACATCGGTCACGTTTGTTAGCACCATTTCAAAAATACTATGTCATCTTCTAGGGCCCATAAATCGGTTGGTTTGTAAATAGAGGCTTCTTTCCTGCGCAATTGAGAAACATTGAGTAATAGTTTAGATTTGAGTCGTTGGTTGTGTGCCAATATTGGACTATACAACCATTTAAAGAATCTGAGAATATTCCGAAGACGTGAATTATAAGTTCCAATCCATTTGTGTAAAGGATCTATTTCCTCAGACTTCTTAAGACTATTCAAATAGGATATGATATCTTCCCTTGTTATTTTGGGAGGAGTTTGTTATTATGAAAGTCCAATAACTTGTCCAAAGTGTTTCGATTTTTTTTAGCATAATTTGAACTCGGAGTGTTCGGTTTGCATTGCTTCAAAATATTCCATCACTATTGTGTCATTGGTCTTATTCATGATGGCGGAAGTTAGTTGTTGCTTTTCTTTCTGCCGTTGTTTCTGCAAATCTATTACTATAATAGGTAAACGTAACTCATTAATAATACGCGCCGCATCATTCAAATATAATGCGGTGCATTATTGGATGAGCAGATAAATTGGGGATATCTCGGATGTGGCTGTTAATGGCATTTATTGCGTATGTACTATTGACACAGATTCACCATGCTGGTAATGTGTTTGCACAAGAAACAAACGCATCTATGATATCCTCTAATGACAGTGATCCATCAAATGCATCCGGGATTTCGACTAATTCTACCGGTGGTGACATCATCCAAGAAAACGGTAAGCAGTCTTTGGAAAATCAAACAGTCAATTATTATGGCAATACATCAGGATATCTTGTTTATCCCAATTCCTTTGACGGTTCAATGATAAAATCAAATAGTACTGAATCACCAACAACGAGTGCTTCATCAGCATCATCATCGTCTTCCTCGTTAGCCGGTAACAAATTGTCAGCTGTAATCATGATTCATGAGAATCGAGGTTTAAATGAACATATCAAGATGATGGCTGATACTTTAGCAAAGGAAGGATACGTTGTTCTTGCTGTGGACTTATTCAACGGTCAAGTCGCTTCAAATCAGGAAGATGCCGGGCAATTGTCTGGAGCAGTGAGGGAGAATCCGACAGAGGCCATCGCAAATCTCCGTGCTGCCGTCAGATATCTTGCTTCCTTAGACAATGTCAATGCATCTCAAATTTCCTCTCTAGGTTGGTGTTTCGGTGGTCAGCAGTCTCTGCAGCTAGCGTTAAACACAGAACCGAAATATCCCTTATCTTCGACAATAATTTATTACGGCAGATTGGTTTCTGACCCGGATGAACTCTCTAAGATCAAGTGGCCAGTACTGGGAATATTTGGCGACCAAGATGATTCAATCCCAGTTGAGAATGTGACAAATTTTGAATCGGCGCTAGATTCCCTTGGAATTCCTAACGAGATATATGTCTACGAAGGAGTAGGACACGCATTTGCAAACCCATCAAGGGACAGTTATGCCCCCGAGCAAACCGCTGATGCATGGAACAAGACTCTGTCGTTTCTAAAAAACAGTACTCAACGAGTGCAATAAATTTTCCATTCTGATATTTTTAATCTTAGATGCAAATTAAAGGATTGTCCAGCGAATTAAGGTACCGTGCTAGCAATCTAATAATAATTACGTTCGTGAAATATGTTTGATGTTGTGTGGTATAATTTGCAAATTACACTTGAAGTCTGGTGATACTTGAACCTAGACTATCTCTATTGATAACCAATAGCTATAGTTTGGGAGATAATAAAACAACTATTGTCTCATAATCCATTTAGAATCATGTCCTTATCTGCATCCTTTATCTAAATTAGGATAATTATGGAATGAATTGCTACGTTAATATCCTGCTACATGCTAGAATTTAGTCAAAAAGCTTGTGGGAAGGAGTTGTGCCGACTAGACTGGAAGGATATTTTCTGTGGTGAGAATAATAATACAGATTATATATTGATGTGGCAAGAAACTACTATAATGCAATGTGCTGTGTATGATACATATGTTACAAAGAAAGACAGAGTAATGCATTTTGATGTAATAGTACAGGCAGATACTCCTCAAGAAAAGGCGATAGAATACGGTAAAAAATATTTAGAAAGCGTTGGGGAGGGCGACCAAAGGATGACACAGGAAGAGTGTCAGTTCTGCCATATTCAAGAAGCGCCAGAAAAGATAGAAAAAGAGATTGCAGCTAAAGGGCATTACATTCAACAAATGGAAGGTTGTCCAGCCTAATACATTTATTCATACTCTTAATGTCGATACGCAATACCGTTGTACTTTTCTGATTTGAAACAATTCTGTTGTTAGGATGCAGTTGAGTATGAGCTGCTTATCCATTCTTCTCAATCGATGATCAGGATTATGTTTATGATCTTCAATTGAACCCGAAAATAGGGTTGGAAACAACCTTGATAAATCTTCTTATCTCGAGTTGAAACTTTTTTCATTTTTTCTTCCTTTCAATTCATGATCTGGTCCCCAATTGACAAGTACATTGTGAAACAATGAAATTTCAAGTTCTAGCAGTTGTCAAGACTCATAAAGGCATTGCCTTAAGTTATCCCTGAGCTGCCATCATTTATGGGAAATAATATCCTACCCGGCAAGGATTTGGTCAGTATAATATCAAGAAGTTAGAGCGGAATATGCCCGTGTTGTTGCCGAGTAGGATTGTAGGTTAGATTTCGAATGTTCCAAATGTGACTGTAAACATACAAATATACAGATGCCAATTGCATGTTATCCAGACATTTTGCAGTCATCATTTATTCTCCACTTCTTTGATATTAGACCAGTCTAATTAGTCTAAACTAATATTTATTGCCTGCGCTGATTTTCTGTCCCTAGAATGAGATATCAGTATATTTTCCCCTATTAATTGTGATTTTTCGGATGAAGCGACATTAAGTACCAAAATCTAATTTGTTATTCTCTGGATCGAGAATCATCAAATGAGATAAATAGTAAATACTTAGTGTTAGGTTCAACTAATATGAAAATGCAAGATGAATCGAAGAGCTTGACTTCCTCAAGTAAACAACATGTCAATCCTGTCCTTTTTGTGGCTTGTCTCGCTGCTGGTGCTATGGCCATTTTTGCATCAGTATCTCTATACCCAGGATTTGTGCAAGGACAAGAATCAGGAGGAACGGGAGTCGATGCAGTGCAAAATGCCACGAATATGAGCTCTAGTGCTTCAAACAGTTCATTAGTGGATTTTGATTCAAATATCGAGCAGATCAGGGGACACTTAGAGCAGGCTGTTGCAAACAAAGAAATTGGTAATACGACGCTGGCAATGGCACATACCCTTCATCCAATCGAAGAAATTTACAGTAGCATCGAGGTCCAGATAGATGCCGCAGATCCAAGTCTGAATCAATCATTATCATCTTCTTTGGGTCAGCTTTCAAATATGGTAGACAATTCTACTGTAGAAGAATTTAAGTCCAAGGCTTTGGATATCAATGGGTTACTCAATGATACTGTTGGTAAGGTCATTCCAGTTCAAGAGATAAATGACAGTGGATTCAATCTTATGGTCGTAGGAAACCTATTATCTGTAGCAAATAACGAATACAAAGAAGCAATAGAGAATGGTCAATTAAAGGAAATAGTAGAGTATCAGGATGGGCAGGCATTTATTTCGAGAGCTAGCTCAATATTCAATGAAACTTCTCCATCGATCCCTCAAGAAAAGTCAGCTGACGTTCCGGTGATAAGCGGATTCTTTGCAGATCTTGGAAATGCAGTTCAGGAAAAGTCAAATCCTGAAGTAGTATCTAGTGCGATTGGATCGATTGTACATGAAATTTCAGAGGTGACAGGTATTAATGAAGAAAATATCTCAGGTACTGCAAGTGATACTGCAGCGTATATCCCTGAGATTCGCAATTTACTTAATCAAACACTTGATGCATACAAAAATCAAAACTATGATGAGGCTGACGCTCTAGCTATACAAGCATATCTAGATAACTATGAATTTGTAGAAGCTCCTTTAGCGGAACAAAATAGGACCCTAATGGAGACAACTGAATTGATGCTTAGAGAAGACTTAAGACAGTTGATCCAAACCCATGTACCAATAGAGGAAATTCAAGAGCATATAGACAAGATTAACAGCAACTTGAACCAAGCAGAGGAACTCTTGGTGGCCTCAGGTTAAATAGAAGGCCATTTTTTATAAAAAGGCCACCTGCAACTATTTTTATGTTGTCTAAATAAATACTATATTATCGATGCTAAATAGTACTTAAAGTCAGTCAATAGCGAGGTATACATTTTTTTATTGCATTTCACAAATTTAAATCGCATCAGCTAACGGATATTTTAAGAATTTATTTTGTTTTATTATACAGAAATGATCATTAAAAAATTCAATAATTGTAGCAGTTACGCATGCCCCCCCTTCTGATTTGACTCACTTGATGCTTAACGGTGATCTGCCTACCTGCCTCTGAACATTGCAACGGATAAAAATGCACTCGAAGACCTTAGACGACTTTAACTGTCCGAAAAGTCGTGAATTGTGGAAATCGACGTTGAGTTATTGGGACTACACTAGAAAGTCAGTACCTCTAGTCTGCCTTTTCCTTTTTCCGAAGCGACTGATTCCATTTAGCCTTAATATGAAAGAAGCTATTGAAGTGTAATCCAAACCCGATAAGCCCACTGCTTCTGAGGCTTTGTAAATAGCATGAGTTGAAGCAGTAGCTGGGAGTGTAAGACCTGAACTATACGATGTCTGCAACGTCAATTCTAGATCTTTTGCCATATTCGCAACAGAGAAGGAAGTGGTATACTCATCACGAATAATTTTTGGTCCCTTGTTCTCACTTATACCAGTCTTGAAGTAGGTAGAATTGAAAATCCTGATAAATATATCGGGGTTTAAACCAGAGCCTTTCACAAACGCCAAACCTTCTGCAAGTGCAAGAGCTATTAATGCGATATTTATGTTGACCGCAAGTTTAAGCGTACTTGCGGTGCCATGATTTGACCCAACATAAAATACTTGTTTACCAAGGTCCTTGAGCAAAGACTTGGCCCGGTTGAATGATTTTTTTGGACCAGCAGCGATCAAAATCAGTTCTCCTTTTTCTGCGGCACTTATCCCTCCTAAAATTGGCACGGTGATCACTTTGATGTTCTTTTTCCCATAAAGATCTGCCAGATGATTTGATTCGGTGGGAGATATTGTACTGCACTGAATTACAATAAAATCCTTTCTAGTTCGGTTACTTTTTGGAGAATCAAGTAGGCCTGCATATCCTTTAGCAGTAGTTATATCCAAAATGGCTTGATGGTCCTTCACGCAAACTATCACGAATTCAGAATTTTTTCCTACTTCTGCAGGTGTGCTTGCTATTCTAATTTCGTTTTCAGCAATAGAATGCTGGATAATCTGCGCTTTCAATCTGTCCCTATTAAAGACTATGACTTTGTGTCCGCTCTTTGCTAGTCTGATCGCTAATTGTGCTCCCATCATTCCAGTTCCGATCACACCTATTTTCATATGGAAAAACAAGATTTCCTGGGATAAATGTAGTACTGCGGATTAACACATTTCACATTTTTTTCTATTGGCCGTAGTCCTGATTCATTCTTTCATCATGGAGCTCGTGTAAAATCTAGGTTTGCTTTAAGAATATATATCTACATCGACAACACTGGGTCAGCCTAATCATAACAAATCAAAAAACTTGGCTCTTTTCAATCCATCTCAAACCCCCCTCTCATGATGCGACTAACTGCTCTTCAGCACCTAAGAGGTCATCTGTTATTGCCATCACTACTCCACGATCAATTTTGACAATTTCATCATGTCCTCCTCCAAGACGCGGAGCAAACTTCTTCGGTACAAAGTCGCTGCAGGATGAATCGTCAAGAAATAATCTCGTCCATTGATATTTATCAACTTTCCTCGATTTAAAGTAATTTCTTTACCACCTAGAAGTGACGAATATGCTGTCGCTCCTAAGATACATACTATTTTTGGGTTAATGACAGATATTTGCTTGTTAAGGTAGTCATTACACTTGATGATTTCATCGCGTTTGGGTCTTCGGTTTCCAGGAGGTCTACATTTTACAATATTGGTTATGAAAACTTGAGACCTGGATATATTCGCGTTTAACAACGCTGCTTCCAGGATCTTTCCTGCGCGTCCTACGAATGGCTTGCCTTGGATGTCCTCAGATTTACCAGGGGCTTCTCCCACGAATATGACCCTTGCCGATGCAGAACCTTCGCCAGGTACAGCATTTTTCCTTGTATGACAGAGTTCGCAGTTTGAGCAATAGATCACTTCATCCGATATCTGCACAATTAGATCCAAATTATTGTTATTTTTATTATTCATTTATCGTTCCCATCTTTCAAATAGCTATCGTACTCCGTCATCTTGTTAAAAAGATTTGTTTATCCATTAGCTAACCATCCGAGTTAATGAGCCAACCCATTAAAAGAATTCATATCAAGTTTTCTCTAAAGCAACTAGTAATCTTTCACAACCATTTCCTACATCGTGCCAAATAGATCAATGATCTATGATATTTGATATAGTTATACTAAGTAGCTGCTAAATCTGCCCTTTCCAATCATCCGTCCGTTTTCGTCTCTCAAGATAATTGAACTATACGGAACGTAGCTATTGGGATTCGCTAGATAACGGATTCCATGGATCGAGACCAAGACACACGAATATCGCCATAACAGGTAAGTCTCTATCTCGCTCATCAAATCTTTGAGTGGAATATAGACCTCATCGTCAAATCTACCCACAGAAATAACGTGGTTTGCTCCTTCATCCATTTTATCCCACAGTGGATAATCTTCTTGGCTCGTATCTCCTGTATCTTTCGGCCTATTCTTGACATATAGAATAGATGGCTTGTATGCACTGATAATACTAAATGCCATCATTGAGACTCCAAGTAAAAAGTATCCTTCAGAAATGAACAATATTTCTTCTGAGTTTCCAGATATATTAGTCGAGGCTGTAGTAGTAATAGGGATTACAGTACCAGCATACAATAACGGTAACCCTATGCCGACTATTGCAATTGGAACTATTCCCTTATGTACTATTGGCAGAGGAATAATCGCTATCAATACAAGTGTCAGTACAATTACAAACTTTGATATAATTGTGCTATCCGGAATCGATGAAGTCGAATTGAATATTTGTACTACGGATACATTAACAAGGAGCAAAAGTAACACACTCAATAAGCTCATCGCCAGAAGGACATACTGATTTGAACATACACACTGGAAAATAGTTAGTGGTAAAATAGTCATCTTGAGTGGGACCAGGTTATCATGGCTCTAAAGGGTATCAGTCC
>JAATVP010000057.1 GCA_014523625.1 Nitrososphaerales archaeon TH5896 | reverse complement strand
TAAAATTGATAGTACTGAACATCTTTTCCATTTAGTCCGAGAAAAACAGCGTTACCTCTATATCCTTCCACATATGACTTTGGGATCTTAAATTCGATGTTATCTTGATTCAAAATAATGTTGTCATCGTCAACAGCAATAACATTCCCCAATTCTTTACTATCCCTCGACCGTGCATTTTTGAGAATAATCTTCTCCCAATCTGCAAACATTATATCCTCATCCGACATGGCGCATTTGATAGTATTGTGAAATTGAAATATATAAATTTAATCACCTTCGCGATAGTAATTGCATTAATTCTAACTATTAAATATATATGATCTCAGATTTATACTATTTCCCTGGTAAATATAAAATATATAAAAAAGCTAGTGAAATGATTTTAGGGTACCACTACTCTAGATTAGAAATTTCACCAATAAAACAATCGAAGAGTTAGCGAAAATGTTTTTGAAAAATACAGGTATTGTATCATGTAGAAGAGCGGGAATAGCAGTTGGGACTCCAACAATTTGAGGTGCAGTAAATACTGACTCATTCCAAGTTATTTCTTGCCCCATGATCATGTGTAAGGTTTAACTTAGTAATTCTTAATTGTTCTGAAACTTCTCGAATATTTTGTATGCTAGATCTTCTATTCCAATATCTTTCTTTCTTTGGTTCTTGAAACTGCGGTTACGCGATTCTAATATCACTACTACAGATCCTGACTCTGACGTGATGCCACACTGTTGAGCTTGTAGAATCCACGATTTTGTTTTTGGTTATTTATCGAAATCTGAAATTTGTACATGGTTATCTTTACGCCACTAGGTTTCGTTGGAATTTCCGCTTACATCATAAATCCTTCTGTTGTAGTCTTGAACACAACATTTGATATACTACATCCATATATATGAGAGAAAGACAGTGCAGCAGAATTGACAAGATTATTTGATCCCCATATTCACATGTATTCTCGCACGACCGATGATTATGATCTGATGTCAAAGGCCGGCATTGAGGTCATAGTTCAACCATCATTTTGGCTTGGAGGACCGAGAAGGTTTGTTGGCACTTTTGAAGATTACTGGGAACATATGATCACCTTTGAAACACAACGAGCAAGTGAATTCGCCATTGAACATTATGTTTGCATTTCTGTAAATCCTAAGGAGGCAAATGCTAGACCTCTGGGACTCGACGCAATTGACGCAATGACAAAAAATGGATATCTGGATAGGGAACGAGTAGTTGCAGTCGGCGAGATTGGCTATAATCTCATAAACGAACTAGAGGAAGAGGTATTCATCAAACAAATGGACATAGCGGCGGATAAAAATTTGCTAATGACAATACACCTACCACACAATAACAAAGTGGAAGGAATGAATAGGATTGAGAAAATATTAAATAGTTCCAATAAATATAAGAGAGAAATGATATTGGTAGACCACAATGTAGAAGAGACTATTGAAAAAACTTTAGCTCTTGGATTGTGGGCAGGGTTGTCAGTATATCCATATACTAAGCTCTCTCCTGACAGAGCAATCAATATAATAAAGAAATACGGTACTGAAAAAATTATGGTACATAGTGCAGCTGATTGGGGAGTTTCTGACCCTCTGAGTGTTCCATTATTGGCAAGAGAAATGAGAAGATCGAGAGACTTTACCACTGAGCAAATAGAAAAAGTGACTTTTTACAATGCTTACGAATTCTTTAAACAGTCGAGCAAGTTTACCTGGAGACCATAACGCCTTCACCAGAAGGATTTGAGGGGTTACCTGGATTATACATTATTTTCAATTTATTCATTCTTGAATTCATTAGAATTCATAGCTCGTTGATGATAAACTAGATTCTTCTTGGCCAATGCTACTCTCACTACACTGTGACATGCTGGACACTGTGCCCATTTCCGGCGACCAAAGTATTCCCATTCATAAGAACACTTCATGTAAGTACATTTGATCATAGACCCTCTCCCCGGACCTCTTATCCAATTTTCCTGCAACGGCTTACGCGACCTTCTAGCTGACCTAGGAAGCCTTTTGCTTTTATAAGAAGACATTTATTTATCTAGCCTCCCGTTTTTCAATTTCAATTCTATTCAAAAATATCATGGTCGCAAGAAACGATGATATGATGAGGCTCCTAATGTTTTTCCACCACACTCCACACTGCTAAAACCCATTTAGACTTTCCTTTTGAATACCCAAAATAGAAAATCCTTTGAATTCGAACAGGTTAGGATGAAAAATTTACCAGAGAGACATGACAAGAATATCAAAACGTCCTATACTTTTGGATTCTCTTCAACCTTTCTAATAGATCGAGGATTTGCTCATGGGTCGGATTCGCAGCCTTCACAAGCTCAACGTCAATGTTAAGGGTTCTCAAATCTTCATATGCTTCCTTGTCCTCGATAATGTCCACTAACTTGTTCAATGAAAAGGGTTTCTGAATCAGTTCTACCACTTGCTTGAGTTCCTTAATCGAATGTTCAAGGGTCTCTTTCACATAAGCAGATGCAAAAATAACTCTCTGATGGGAATTTATAGCCAAGATTTCTTTGGCTACATCAATTCCATTGATGCTAGGCATGCTATAATCAAGAATTACGACGTCATAGGGTACTGATTTGTTGACCGATCTGAATACTCCAGGCCCGGTCGTTAAAAAACGATCCAGTTTTATTGCTGGTATTTCAGGGAAGGATGAACTTGGCAATGAGAATCCATATGTCAGATGATACAACGCGTCCAGATATCTCTTAAGGCAGTCCTCTCCATCTGAAGTAATGGTGACATTATGGTTTCTCCTCTCTAGAGTCTGTTTGTAGAGATTAGCTATGTCAAGGTCGTCCTCAGCTATCAGTACCTGCATGGAGTGCTGATCACTATGAACTATGGCCACATATATTAAGTGGAGGTCTAATTGTGTTTTGCATCGAATTAATTCTATTAATTCAGGTAGGCTACCATGTGATTTTTGCTTGAAAAATTTGATCTAACCATGATATAATAATCTCCGAACTTCGATTATGTTTTTCATTTTTCAAGATACCTACGGTAAGGAATAATTCAAAAAATTAATTGCATTATCAGATGAACAGATTCGATCTAATCTAAAGAATCTGAAGTGCATTTCTGGATTTTCTTAAATTCTTTCTTTCTTGTCCAAAATGTGGAATTTAGCTGAACTTACTGTTTGTCTGTAACCAAATAACATTTACGCGAGAGTAGAAAGGAGAAAGATCGATTTTTAAAAATAGAACGAAGGTACAAATAGTGGTGTCAACCATTATTATTTTATGGATAGAAGAATTGGAAAACGAGTGATAGGCTCTGCTATATTCGCTTCTTTTGTCGTTATATCAGCAGTGTTGATAGCTACCTACCCGATTAATCAGGCCAGAGCGTATCCATATGGTAATGATACAGGTGAGTATAAGTTTGGAACAATATCCAGCATTCAGAATGATGAAAATGGGATTCCGGCGTGGGTTCTTTTCGGTCATTGGAAAGGCAATTTGGCGAGCAACCAATCATTGATTCAAGGTCAAGGAAATGAAACTTTAGGAGGAGAATCCTTTAATACGCAATTTGAGATGGTAAGGCTTAACGGAAGTGCGGGACATACACACACCATAACTAATTTTGTCGCTTCAAATGCTTCCCAGGTAAACAATTCAACGATGACATTTAATGGTACGGCAACTGCAAGTATGAGAGAAGGACCAGTTACAGACATTCCTTCAAGCATTACGATCACTGGAGATAAAGTGATAAGCATTTTGCTTGACCCTTCGAGGGTGAGCAATCATTATGGAAATACTCCTATCTATGGCTTGGTCATGGATGATAGTGAAGACAGGCAACATATGGGTAAATCGAATAATACACAAATGGGCAGATAGGAAAATATCTATCTAATAGAGGGCAGCAACGAAACATTTCAAAACCCTCATTTATTTTCATTTTCTATCCTCTCTCAATGGGGATCGCAGAACGAATCTAAAGATTTACATGCCCTCCTTCGCTATACAGTATTCATTTATATAAAACAATCATGACTTGATTTAGTATGAATAGTTTGGTCACCATTAGAATGGCATTGGCGACATTTATGGGTATCACATTGACCCTGATATTAGGAACCACTTTGTATAGCACGATGACAGTTTTAGGGCAGGAACAATATTCATTTGTTATACAATGGGGTTCTACTGGTACTGGCTTTGGTACTTTCAAACAACCCCTTGAGATCACCGTGGATCAGGACGATAATGTATATGTTACCGACTTTACTAGTGTGTCAAACAAAGTACAGAAGTTTACTAATAATGGCACCTTTCTTACTTCTTGGGGAACCTTGGGATTCGGTCCTGCGCTCTTCACCAGTCCTAGCGGTATAGGTGTTAGTTCTTCTGGAAATGTCTATGTTGCTGACTTTGGTAGTCCAGATACAGCAGTACAAGAGTTCACGAACGAAGGCACTTTTGTAAGAATGTGGGGTTCATTTGGTTTGGGCGACGGTCAATTTATTAACCCAGGAGGTCTGACTGTTGATAGCGCAGACACCGTATACGTGGGGGACTTTGGCGAGAACAACAGAATACAAAAATTCGATAGTGAGGGCAATCTCTTAATAAAGTGGGGAACGCCAGGCACGGGGGATGGACAGTTTATCAATCCTGCTGGCTTAGCGGCTGATTCTTCAAACAATATATATGTAGTTGATGCAGGTAATAATCGAGTACAGAAGTTTGACAGTGAAGGAAATTTTATAACGAAGTGGGGAACACCTGGTTCTGGGGATGGACAGTTTACTCGACCAGGTGATATTGCAGTCGATTCAGAAGGTAATACCTATGTTACTGATCAAGGTAATAATCGAGTACAGAAGTTTGACAGTGAAGGAAATTTTATAACGAAGTGGGGAACTAAAGGTAGCGGTGAAGGGCAATTTATAGATCCTCTCGGTATAGCTTTAGATACATCAGGGAACGTTTATGTGGTCGATGCAGGGAACAGCCGCATCCAAGTGTTTGCCCCCTCTTAGCATTGTAAAGTTCTAGTAATAATCTAGAAACTACCCATTTATTTAGCAAGAATCTATAGGGACCGTTCAGAATATTTGGGCGGAACCAATCAAGAATATATAGACGTTAAATACTGTCATACTCTACGTAAATACAAGTGGATATAGCAATAGGAATATGAACTTTGGAAAAATCTGATTAGATAATTTTTACATTAGGCCAGTCCTAATTGGTCCTTCGCAAATTTTGATCGATTTCCCATTACAATTTTTTCGTTCTTTGAATGTACCGCCCCAAATCTCAAAAGCTTAGAGGAGATATTGTTGAACTTTATTGTACTCTTGTTCCTTGCTCCTTACCTTCAGTAGGATTTGGGAAACCAAAATAGCACTGAGAACACATACTTTTTCCATAGAGAACTCCATTCTTTCCACAATTGCTGCATTTTTTATCCTGGTCTACTGTTGAATCAAGTGACTTCACCTTTTGAAGACACTTACCACATATAGGAGCTTCGAGCTTTAAACTGGAAAGAAAGCCCGTGCCACATTGAGTACATTTAAGGCTGTACATGCTTCCTTTGGGCTTCCATCTTCTGAAGATATTTCCGAACATTGTCTAACTATAGTAGACTAAAGCCATTATTATAAATATTGAATACATTGTAATACTCTTAATTGAAAATCGGGTTTAAAACAAATATTTGACCGCTGTGTCTGCTCTTATTTTCATTTCTCTTTAACCTCCTGCCAAAATTTGCACTAAAGTCAATTGCATGTGATAAAGTCCCCGATCCGAATTGATGTGTCAATTGTTACAAACAAAATCCAATATACAACAGACATACTATGAATCAACTTGATAGTACTAATAGATAGAAACTTAATGTTTAGCTATTATCCTAAGTTGCAACCAACACATGCAATGTCTGCTGAACAGTCAATACAAATGTTAATTGTGTCTTCCCTTATAATATCTTAGAGCAACAATCGCAACTATTGCCAGAATCAATGAGATCCCTGCGATATCAAAGACTTGAGAATAGTCACTGTAAAACCTAATCCATGCATCCCCGATGAAAAATCCTATAGATGTTAGAAATATGCTCCAAACACACGACCCTATAAATGTAAAAAAAGTGAATTTAAGAATATTCATTCCAGCGATCCCTGCGGGTATGGAAATCAATTCACGAATTCCTGGAGCCATTCTACCAAGGAATACCGCTAGTTCACCGTGTCTAACAAACCATGTCTCCGTCTTCTTTATATCTGATTCTGAAATTAGGTGGTATCGTTTACCAATCCTAGTTATTACCGGCAGTCCTAACTTTAGAGCGATATAGTATATTATTATTGCACCGACTGTTGAGCCGACTGCCCCTATTATAGCCATCCCTATAGCTCCCATTATTCCAAGATCATTTGTCTGAGCAGTGAAGCCGATCAATGGAAAGACTAATTCGCTAGGAATGGGTGGAAAAAGATTTTCTAATAAGGCAGCAGCGAATACTGATGGGTAACCATAATTAGCTATCCAATCAGTTATTAGTTCAATCATACCCCCGAAAATGCCGTGGTCAGCCATATTCGACTCAGTATTTGACGAAGCAAATACTAGTTCTGATAGAATGATCGGCAAAAGGTATGATAGAAACAATTTGGTGGGAGATCTCCAATTTTTCTAGGCTTAATATTAAATTTTCCTTGTTTGCCGATTTTTGTAATTTCACATTTATTCAAGATCAAGCTGCTCGGTCACGTACACCTATCTAGGTCTATGTAAACACGAGTAAGTGACACTCTAAATTCCCTTAATAGGCATCATTACTGCAGCTGGCTTGCATATCATTACTTATAGCAATTAATTGGATGATATATATTAACCAACGACGACTAATTAGCTCGGACAAAATGTTACTAATAGGAATAAACGGATAAACTTCTAACATTGGAAGCAATCCTCATAGGAGCTACGGACGTATGTTTTGGCTTAAATACCAAGTCGCAAGTCAGTAATGGTTTGACCTGTTCCTTGTATGATATATTGAACCGCTATAGCTGCAACAATCACTGCAAAAACTCTTGTAACGATCATAGACCCACGTTGACCTAGCAATCTGTTTATTAATTCAGCGATTCTAAGTATCATGAAAGTAAGACCAATGACAATTGCAATTGACAATATCGAAATCAACAGACCATTAGACTGATAAGAGATCATTACTGATGTAATAGCTCCTGGCCCTGCCAGTAATGGAAATGCAAGAGGGACTACCCCTGATTCGCCTCCATGCGAGCTCTCAGTATCAGCGATCGGATTATTTGCCGTATCTAGAGATTTCTTACCAGTATTTGAAATAGTTCTAGGGTTGCCAAAAGTCCATTCTCCTCGCGTCAGCAATTCGATTGCAACTATAAACAAAAGAATACCTCCAGCTATCAAAAAGCTGGAAATGGTTACTCCAAAGATACTCAGGATCGTAGTCCCAGCAATTGCGAATACCAGCAACAAGATACCTGCGGTTATCACTGCGTTAGAGGAAATTACCCTACGCTCTTTGTGTGGCATGTTTCTCGTAAGTGAAACATATAAGGGTATTACACCAATAGGATCCATTACTACAAATAAGGCGATTGTGGACGTAAGAAGATCCTGTACATTTATACTATTCATAAAATTAAGAGGTCCAGATACAGCCAACGCAATTGCTGAGGGGAATGAAAGAGAATAATTTTGAATTAGATTCAAAGATTGGAAAAGAAGATCGATAAAGATTGACATTTCAACGTTGAACATAACAGACTAATGATTATTATCATTATTTTAAGTTATGTTCAATTAGATACAATCAGGATTATTCTACTTTTCAGATTTTGTCTTTCTGATAAATGGATCCTCTATTGTATTGATGGTTAGTTTTATGCAAAAGAGAAAATTATCAAGAAAATACTCCATAAGGATCTGTTCTTGCACTTAGAATTTCTTTACAGCAAAAATCTGAGAGAACCTTTAATGCAATGCAATAGAACTTCGTACTATATTGTGGTAAGGATGTGGAGCTACTCCATATAGTTGATATTACGAATAGTTAAAACCTTTAACACTTAATCTTGGTTAGTTTTGAATTTGAAAGTCTCCGAAATTAATGAATCTTATCTTATAAAAACAAAGCTCAGATCCATGATATTGAAATATGAAATTTCAAAGGTTTTTTAATGCAGTAACATTAGTTTATTAGAAAGGAGATAGTAAACAGAAAGCAATATGAGATGCAACTGACAAATAGATTTCAGATAAAATCCGAGCATCGAATAATCGATTTCTTAAATAGTCAGCCCGTTGGAAGGATATGTTCCATTGATATTGATGGATTTCCTCAAGTTATACCCATGAATTTTGTCTCCATTCAATTCGGACGCGATCTACATGCATTCACATCCATTTGGAGAGAAGATTGAAAATATTAAAAGAAATTCAAAAGTCGGATTTGAAGTGGACCGGCATGTCTGCTTTCTACCCTCGTATTATTTTCATCCAACAGATGCGTCACAAGCAGATACACTCTATATTAGTGTTGTAATAAAGGGTAACGCGTTCTTGATTTATGATGCCTTCGAAAAAGCTTTTGCATTAAACTTGTTGATGAAGAAATACCAAACTGAAGGATTCTATGAATCACTAAATCAGTCCATGCGATCAGTACGTGCAGTCAGTGTGATTAAAATTGTCCCCCAGGATATCCGAGGAAAATATAAGATTGGTCAGCACTGGGCGCCGAATTACAGACTAAAGATGGCAGAGAAAATTAAAAGACGCGAAGGCATCATTAACTCTAGGCAAATTCTTAACATTATGGGATTAGAGGAGGAGCGCACAGGAAAACTATATGTAAGGAGAGAACCGGTTATGTAGCCTAATTCTTTAGTTTGGTGCCCGTTTGGGAAATTGCATATTATTTCTTGGTTATTTATGTCCACACATTTGAAATGCGAACATTACGAGACCAGATATTTCGCCTGAAAGCCTGTAGTTATAAAAATTGTTAGTATCTTTTGGCATGAGTTCAGATTTCAAGATGTATGCATCAGATTTTGAGATTGTGAGTTTCGCAAGACGTTTGCCTAAAATATTGTCCCATGAAGGTTGGGGAAGATGGTCCTTTTTCATAGCAATTAGCGATACTATTCTCTTAGGTTCAGTTCTATCGACTATGATGTAATAATCGAAGTCGTCTTGATCTTCGAATGGATCCTTTGTGGTAAAGGGATCAATGTCGACATACAATTCAAGACTTTGTCGAAATGCGTCCGACAGCGTACTCATTATCGCTAAATCAGTTCCAGTGAGCATACGTACGTCTTGGAGAGTAGGTAGGCTGAGCGTTGTAGCTAGCATGTTTGCTAATAACACTTGGTATAATATAGAACTTTTCATGAATTAAAAACATAAACGATCCTAATGACAGACTTCTTGGAAGTCCATATCATTTCTCTGGCAATCCACGAAGAATTGGTTCGGAATGAAAATAGGTTTATATATTTACTTCAATTAATCCTTATCTTAATGGATCGGGCCAATGGATTGTTTGTTGCTGTTGCTAGTTTTTCCGTTGCATTTGTTGTGGTTCTGATTCTACCGATGTACGCAAATTCCACTAGTCCTCAGCCACCATTTGAAGAATCTCAAGAAAGCGATATGATCTCAAGTTCAATTGAAAGTGCGAATATGCATGTAAATGATGCAATGCAAGCGATACAACAAAATGACTCGGCTGAAGCTATGAGATCTTTGGAGGAATTGCAGTACGACTTGTCAAACATAAATGGCAACGTAACAAATCTTCAATTTTCTGTAGCAGCCCAGCCTCCCTAATGGGGCTAAATTAGCAAGCAAACGAAATTAGAGAAATAACGGCTATCGATCACAGCCACACCCATCGCCATAATCATGTTTTTTAATCTTATATTTACTCATGCATTCTTCGCACAAGCTTTCACTCGCAGATATTTTCTTCTCACAAAACAGGCATGACCTAAATGTATTGATGTTCACGGTCAGTTCTACTAGTTTATGGATATTTTATTTTACCGCATTTCGCCTTTTAGCTTGACAAAACTTCATTCACTAAAGCTTAGTCTGTGTCCCATAAGGAACCCCTGGAGATGCTAATCACTTATTTATAAGATCTCCTTCGTTCCGCAGATCTGCAAGAACCAACATCAAGGTATCGTAGTCAATATTGACTTCATTCAGAATACGTGAGGTATCAGTCGTTTTCTTCTTCCTAATGAATCTCTTTACCAATGTCTTTTTTTGGTGGTAAGATCTGGTCTGCATCTGTACTTTTCTTTATCAGATGTAATATATTCCATCCAATTGTAAGATTGTGAGATTTCATTTGCATAATAAACCATTTACAACAGTGATCTGTAAGGCATTGCTCTCCATCGGTACAGCTGCACCGCAACACAATTCGATGGCGAGTCCAATAAGATTAATAAAATGTATAAGGAGATAATGATTATCTATTAGTACAATGGGAGACACTAATTCGAGTCTTAAAGTACTTGAAGCATATACTAGAGATGTTGGCAGAGGAGTAGCTCGTATTGATTATGACTCGATGGATTCTCTCACCGCTTCTACAGGAGATGTTATCGAGATTAGAGGCAAACGTCGAACGGTGGCAAAGTGTTTGCCG
>JAATVP010000056.1 GCA_014523625.1 Nitrososphaerales archaeon TH5896 | reverse complement strand
ATCTCTCGTGTCTCAAAGACATAGTCGGTGTAAATTGCATTCCATTATTTGGGTTGCACCTACTCTCCAATATTTATAAATACTAACAGCCAATACACCTTGCTAAATTGCATCCGTTACTGATAGCGGCAATGGCAGTAGGCATGAATGTACCTCTGATGGTACTTCTTGTGGGTTCGGTCACATTTATGAAATGGAGCTTTGGAGATGAACCATACACGTCATTGTGTATGCTTCTTGGAATTGTGGCGATACCATTTGGTATTGGTTTAATGACAATTTCCTTAGAGGTTCGAAAGAACTACAAGAATCGGATTCGAACAGAGTAATATGAATAAAGGGTGAATTGCGAAGAATGTTGGTTGGTTCTCATCTGAATGAAGTGTATGCATTATCGTTTTCTTTCTATTCTATGCACATTTGATCCTCTCAATGTACAGGTATCTTATTTGAGAGCTGCAACTATATTTTTTACTATCAAAGAAGATTGCGAATAAAAAGATGTTTTTTCGCAGGTATTAAATTGACTAATTCCTTATCTTAAGATTAGTATCAAACCAAAAACCCAGTTATTTGAAAATTCCAACCCGAGAGTTAGCTTTGATCGGTTCTTTGTGATGAGAAGAAATTCGTCCTGCCTCGAATTATTAGACTACCATTTTTGTCCACTTATGAAACTACATATAATCTGCAGCTATTTGATATCATCGTTGAAACAATGAATAACTATCAAATAAGCATGATGAGGTTGGGAAAGCCTATGTTCCACTCTATTCATAATTATGTATACTCTTGTATTCATGGAGCCTGATAAACAAGTTATTGTTTGTTCGATTTCGAAGTCTCACAACTAGTGCCTCATCGATGGATTCATTTGCTGTCCCTTTAGTTCGCATTTGCATTCTTACACTTTTCTAGAAATATCGCTAGCTGGAATATAGGGATTATGAATGAATTCTATGGTACATTATGTATGAAATAATAATCTATATAATCAATACATTCCCCGGTTATGTATAGACCTAATGGAGTAAGATTGACTTAAAAAATACTGATTAACGTGCGATGCACCGAATAAAGCTAATGGAATAAGTAACCTAGTCTATCTTACCGCACTCGAAGATGCTCGTTCCTAAGGTCAACTCATAGAATATGTGATATCAGTAGTTACTCCTAGTGTCGATTCCTGTTTTCAAAATATGCTCTTGTCCTCAACCTTCACCTCGATGTCATGGGATTCTAAACGTACGTTGTAATCTATAGGGATGCTCAATGCCAAAACCAAGGATTTTTTTGCCTCTTCAAACAAATATCTTGGAAATTTAGTTATATCATTACATCTCAGATCGATGTGGAAATTGTTTCCGTCATACTCTACATGATGTATAGTTGCATGACTCTTTTCAATAGCTGCAATAAGGTTGAGACAAGAGGATATCTTTTCGATCGATCTTTTGTTTTGAGGGGTATGAAGAATTGACTTATACTTCGCAAATAAACGATTAGAAGCCTTTGGCTTCTTTGAATATATGATAGAAAGACATAGAACTAGCAGCTCGCCGTGGCTCAGATTCTTGTATTGGTCGTCTATCAAGGCATAGAATAATGTGTTTGTATTGAGGATGCTATGGAATTGACGGACCCGTTGAAGAGCTTCAATCAAGATTTGATGTTCTCTTTCCTTGAATAGGCCAGCAGATAATAATGTCTCTAGAAACTCGTGATAACGACCCGGAGGGGATAAGCGCCTACAACCAGTCTCTACAATGTGCTCGACTTGCGACCGAAGAGTTGGTTGGATGCTATCAGAAGATAGATACCCAGTATCGTTAATGAAAGAAAGCACTAAACCTTCCCTCAACCCTTCAGTACTTACTACGACAGAATCATACTCAAGCTTTCTCATAAGCGATGATATGACATAACATCCAGGGACAACTGTATCGGCTCGGCTACTTCCTATTGATTCAATTTCACTGATTTCAGATATCGACATACCGGCTAGCTTTTCAGTTATCTCTTCTATATGTTCAATTTTCATCTTGTAGTTATTGATCCTGTCCAAAGGATAGTTGGTTTGATCTTGGTCGTACTGTGCAACAGTTCGAATCGTCCCTCCTACTCCTACGATGGTAACATCAGGACTAAAGGCGAATTGTTTCCTATCTGGAAGCGATTTTAAAATGCGCTGCTCCAGCTTCATGAGACTCTTTCGAATGTACTTTTTTCCAAGGTCTTCGTTTTTCTGATTTAACATTCTCGCCATTCGTAAGGCACCTAATTGGAGTGAGAGATGATTGCGAATCTTGAAATCCTGAGAATGTACTAACTCCAAGCTCCCTCCGCCAAGGTCGAAGAAAAGTACGTCTGCGATACATGTTGAATGGAGAGCTCCACACCATGAATAATACGATTCTTCTTTATGTGAAAGTATCCTAAATGAGAATCCGGTCTTATCATAAATTTCTGATAGAAATCTAGTTCTATTCTTTGCCTCTCGTACGGCACTCGTCGCTACCGCCAGAATATTATTTACGTTGTCAGAGACTAAAATATCTCTAAATAGTCTAAGACTTTCAATGGTATCCCTATTTGCTACCTCACTAAGGTAACCACTTTCAGTTAGTCCTCTTCCGATTTTTGTCTTGATGCTTCTTCTATCATAAGCCCTAAATGTACCGTCAGAGTTTATCTTATAGCATACTAACTTAATAGAATTGTATCCTAAATCGATAACGGAGAGCTTCATTTCCTTCCCACTAAAGATCTATGAGCTAGGTAATTAAGTAGTCCTTGCAAGAATCCGGCTCTCCAAGCAAATACTCAAGGGGTTAAGAGCGTCGCATCAATCTGGGACTCAATAGCCAGCGTAACTCGGCATTCATTTTGGGAAAATTTGACAGAATCCTAAGCTTCGCAAAGCCTCCTTTCTTAAGCACTAGATTTCCTCCAAGATTCCCGAATGCAATCTCGGATATAAACGAACTAAGAAAGGGTTCATGACCCACGAGGAGAATTGTAGAATCTTCCCCGAGTTTGGAAAGTTTATCAACGAGACCTTGCTTAGCCGCTTCCGGTTTAAGTTCATCCCAATCTTCCAAATGGTTGGCGACCTTGAAAATCTTGGACACAATAAACGCGGTCTGGTGTGCCCTTTTTAGCGGACTAGAGATAATCAGACTAAATTTAATGTTTAGGTTTTTCAGAAAATATGAAATCTCTTCTACTTCTTTTTTACCCGACATGGTTAGAGGCCGATCAGCGTCAGAAGCAGATGGTCCAGATTGAATATTCTTGACTGCCTCCCCATGTCGCATTACATAGAGTTCCAACTTTGACCTATTTAATCATCATACTATATATTATATCTTTATTTATGAGATCGAAGATTCGGTCAAAACGCTATTCGTTCCGTAATCAGTTATCGTTAGCCAATTCCTACCTGATATTTATTAGCAGTAACTCTCTAACGGTCAGACAAAATAACTGTACCTTTTGGCATTACTTATTAATTTTTGAAATTCTTGCAACCATCAATATAGCTCTACTGGATCTATATAATATTTATAAGACAGCTTTAACCATATTACCAATGATGGATAACATTACATTATTTATTTAATTTAATACAAATTCTTAATTATCCTATCCAACGTCAAAGGTCTTAAGGATATTCTAAGGAAACTCTTGTTACAACAAATCGACTACCTTCCTATAGAAACCAAGTAAGTGATAATTTTTGACTTGCAGTCTAGGTTATCGATATTCCGCTATCATTTACTTTAAAAAATTAACAGTTTTATTATCTCTTCTCATACATCCATTGAATATTGTGAATACTTTAGGCTCGGTTAAGACTTTTGCTTTAGATTTTGATTCGGTCTTGGCAGACACGATGGTTATTTGGGTAAAAGAATACAACGAACGATACCACACAAATATCAAAAAAAATGATATCTATGCCTGGGATATTTCTAAAATTCTTCCGATTGCTCCCAAGGAGATTTCAGAATTATTTAACTATGTGTGGGAATATCGATGGGAAGAGATTCCCCCATGCGAACTCTATCAAAACAATACAATAGAAAACATACACAAGAGAGGCTTTAGGATTTCAATACTTACCAGAAGAGAGAGACCGACCGTATCCTACGTAGCTAGATGGCTTGATCATCATGATATTTTTTCTGACGACCTCATATTCGTATACGATGCCATGCCTAAATCCGAGTATCCTTTCGATTTTATACTGGATGACTCGCCTACCAATCTCATTGACATAACTGCACCAAAGATAGGAATATTATTTGACCAACCATGGAATAAGGACTTTCAATGGCCTTTAAGGATTAAGTCGCTTCAAGATGTAACCGGCATAATACTGGGAGAAGAATAAAATATTTAGAGTTTAGTTATTTGCGATCGGTCCATGTCGGCGTAGAAATTCAAGTTATGCAGTCTTGGTGACTCATGAGGCGTTATTGGTTCTGGAACTCTTCAAGTCTATTACACCTCGAATGGTCTGATTCATGGCTGCTTCAGCGATATCGCTTGCATGCTCAGCGGTCCTTCTTATATCTTCTAATATGAGCTTGATATTGAGACCTCTGGTTCCGGACGAGGGTGATTCACTATTGTCAATAAACGAAAGTACTTTATTCTCAATTAAACGCATGTCATTAGCCTTGTCTACGATGCTATCAGCGAGGGAATAATCTCTACGCAAAAAAGCTTCTACTGAATCAGTAATTAATGCAAGAGATCGCTTACTCATGTCGTCGATTTGCTGCAGGGTTTCATTATCGATCTTGTCCTTAATTGCAACACATTTATCTGCAATCCCAGAAGCATGATCTGCAATACGTTCAATGCTTTTTACTGCGACCCTATAGCTCAAACAATCAGATGGCTTTCTTAGGCCAATCTCCTGGAGAATTCTCTCATTTTGTGTTGCGATTACAAGATTTCGTAATATATAGAGACTGAATCTGTCTACCTCATCATCTGATTTTATAACTGCTTCTGCCAATTCATGATTTAACTCAACCAAAGAAAGCATTGCATCCCTATGCATTGCCGCGGCTATTAGAAACATTCGTCTGACAGCTGTATTAATAGAGAGTTCAGGCAAACTAAGTAGAACTTGAATAGTGATTATCTCCGAAGCGTCGGCAATTATTTCCGTGCCTACTAGATTTCTTCGAACGACATCCCTAACTGCATCTCTTTGTGATGGCAATATTCTTCCTGTCTTTGCCTTTAGATTAATGATATTATAACCTGCCAAGTACATAGACACCACTTTTCGTTTTATAGTATTAGATGATTCACTAGAAAGCACAGTCGAATTAGCCTCATCTATGGGGCTAGGGCTTCTAACAGCACTTGGAATTATAGAAAGATAGTTATTTGCTTCACGAACTATGGTTACGGGATCACCTGCCTTAAGACGCATTTCACTCATCCATCTTTTTGGCAGGGAAAGAATGTATGTGGATCTACCTGTAAATTGGATCTTGCGTATTTCATTATTTTCAGGGATTGAACTCAATAAAATTCAGCTAGTGAAAGAAGATAAAACATATTACGATAGTTGATCATATAGACACTCCTTATCTATATAGTCTAAATATATGAACATTAATTACAAAGTACTACCAAAATGCTGTACATACAAGGCAACATCTATTCTTACGGATTCATCTTGACACGTCTGGGGTTCGTTTTTCCTGTTACTATGTATGATATTGAATCCGCAATGAAACAAGCATGGTCGGCTATTCTTTCAAGAAATCTCAGAACATGAAGTGCGGATATTACGCATCTTGGATCAGCATAAAGATCCTGTGACTCTTTCTTGGCTGTGATAATTTCTCGCAAATAATTCCGATATATCAAATCAACAGTATCATCCATATCATACAGCTTATCAGAAGCCTGCCTGTCACTAAAATCTAATGTACTCACACCAATGGAAATCATCTCGGAAGTCACTTTTGCAGCTTCTGTGACGACTTTTTTATCGCATTCTGAAATTGAACCCATCATATCAAGAACTTCTACAATTTCATAGCCGTATCCTCCAAACCGTGAGAGCACGTACGATACCTCTAGACATGACCTAATATATCTTAAATCTGTAGCTACAGGCTGATATCGGGTTATGAGCTCAAATGCCAGGTCAGATACTTCCTCCTGGAGCGTTCGAAGCTTCTCTGCCCATTCTGACATCTCCGTTTTTTTTACGTCGCCTTTCGTGTAGGACTCCAATACAGTTGATACACAGATCTCCGAAATCTTAGCCATCTCACCAATAATGTCGCGCGTTCTCTCTATGCCCAAGTCGAGCAATCGAGTCAATCTATTTTGACCTGCACAGCAATACTAATCCTAGGTAAAGTAGTCCCAGAAGAACGTTATCCAAACTTACCACTAACAAACTTCTCAGTAAGCTCCTGTTTTGGATATTGAAATATCTGCAGTGTCTTCCCATATTCAATCATCTCACCAAGGTACATAAACGCAGCATGGTCAGCAACCCTGGCAGCCTGCTGCATGTTATGAGTTACTATGATTATTGTAAGGTGTTTCTTTAGCTGGTGTACTAATTCTTCAATCTTGAAGGAAGCAATAGGGTCTAGTGCTGAAGTCGGTTCATCCATTAAGAGAACCTCAGGTTGCATAGCCAATGCCCTCGCGATACAAAGGCGCTGTTGCTGGCCTCCTGATAGACCCATACCTGGCTTGTCTAACTCATTCTTAACCTCTTCCCAAAGACCGGCGCCTTCCAAACTCTCCTCAACTATTTCCTTTATAAGCTTCTTGTCTTTTACTCCGTTCAGCTTCAAACCAGCTGCGACATTATCGAATATGCTCATAGTTGGGAAGGGATTCGGTTTCTGAAAGACCATACCGATCCTTCTCTTTATGACAACGGGATCGATGGACTTATCGTAGATATCTATGCCATCTAGTATAACTTGGCCATTAGCTTTCGCTCCAGGCGTCATTTCATGCATCCTGTTTAGGCATCTTATTAGCGTAGTCTTTCCACATCCGGAAGGGCCCATAAAGGCAGTAGCAGCATTCTCCTCAATCTCCAAGTTAATATTTTTTAAGGCCTGCTTCGAACCAAACCATGCATTTATTCCCTTGATTGAAACTTTCGACCGACGTTGGGGCTCATCTATACGTTTTGTCGTTTCTACCGTACGGACGCTAATCTCTTTGAGAGGCGAAGACTCTCCCATAGGCCCTGTAGCTTCAGATACGGGTTTGATAGTCTCTTTTGCTGGCAAATAAATAACCCTTCGAGAGACGCAAATTAAATCCTTGTCTATATATTGAATATAGAGTATATAGGGAGAATTTCAAGAGCGATAAATAATGAATACAGACTATCCATAAAAAGTTGCGGTTCAGATGATGGAAAAGGGAGGAGCAATAAAAAATCGATTCTTTCGGCCTTGTACAAGACACCAAGTTCCCTCTTAAATTTCAGCCTTCACTGCAAAGCCTCTTCGTTGTGCTAATAGCCTTAAGGCCACGCTCAGAACCAGGACCAACATGATAAGAAAAAGTGCGGCGCCCCATGCTTGTGTCTGAGCACTTTCATAAGGTTGAGAAGAGAGACGCCATATCCTTAGGGGTAAGGCGTCTACTGGCGAGTTGAAGCCCGTAAAGAATAAGCTAGTGCCTAGAATTGTCATGATAAGCGGTGCTGTTTCTCCAGCAATTCTAGCTATTGAAAGCACAACTCCGGTCAGTATCCCGCTAATTGCAGACTTGAAAGTTATGAAGAGAGTGATCTTCCACTTTGGAATGCCGAGCGCATGGCCTGCCTCACGAATAGAGTTGGGGATGATCTTAATGGTCTCTTCAGTAACACGGGACACAATCGGAATCATGATAAGGGATAGTGAAAAAGCTCCAGCCCATACAGAAAACGAACCTAGAGTGAGGACAATTAGAATGTAACCAACTATCCCCATAACCACCGAAGGTAAACCCGTCATCACTTCATTGAAAAATCGAACCCCATTGGGAAAAGGCCCATTCCCAGCAAACTCTGACAAATAGATACCGGTAAGTATTCCAATTGGTGCTCCGATCATTGTCGCCAAACCTACTACTATCAAAGTGCCCTGAATTGCAGGGCCTATGCCACCACCGGCTCGACCTATAGCAGAAGGTCTTCCGGTAATGAAATCCCAATTGAATGCTGCAATTCCGTTTTTTATGACCTCGATTAAAATGCTAGTCAATGGAATTACTGCTAAAATAACACATGCGATTGCAAATATGCTTACTATTTTATCGATGATCTTAGCCTTTCTTGCGTTTTTGACCATCGCCCTCTGCACTTCTCTCCGATGGAATCGCTCTTGCTTTTCTGTATTTTCAGACATTATTCTCTCCCTCCTGGAACAGCTTTGACCATCCGCGAAACCATTAACCTTGCACCTATATTAATTACCATTGATAGTAACAACAGTATAGCTCCCAGACCAATTAGTGCTGAAAGATGCAAATCTGATGCTGCTTCGTTGAATTCGTTTGCAATAAGACTTGCTAGCGATTGACCTTGTGAGAACAGGGTGGTCGGAATTGCAGCCGGACCGATTGCATTTCCAATTATCATCGTGACAAGAATAGTTTCCCCAATTGCACGTCCCAATCCTAAAAATGAAGCACCGAGGATGCCTGATCTTGCGTAAGGAAAAACTGCGGTCCGAAGGGTTCCCCACCTCGTTGCACCAAGGCTATACGCAGCTTCTCGCTGAGAATTAGGGACAACTCGAAGTATTTCCCTCGTTATTGAAGAGATAATTGGAATAATCATAATGGAAAGCACTATCCCTGCGGTAAAGATATCCAGCCCGAAAGGTGTTTTGTCAAAAAAAGGGATCCAACTCAGATGCTCGTATAGTGGACGTTCAATCAGATCTCTTATCCAGAATCTAAATACAAACAAAGCCCATAGGCCATATATGATGCTTGGAACCGCGGCGAGTAATTCAACGACGAAGGATAGCGGCGTACTAATTCGATGAGGAGCCATCTCTGTAACAAAAATGGCTATTCCGAGACTAATTGGCACGCCAATAGCCATCGCAATGGCGGAACTAAGCAAGGTACCAATAATATAGGGTAATGCGCCAAATGACTCGCGTCCGTATACAGCGTTCCAATCGGTACCTGTGATAAATTGAAAGCCTTCTTGGGAAAATATCGGAAGGGCTCCCTCGCCTACTGCAAAGGCGACAAGGATTAGCATAAGTGCGCTATAACCCGCAGCAGCGATAACTGTACCACGAAATATCTTATCGCCCCGTCTTTTTCCTTTAAGAAAGGTTGAAGCTAAATTTTTTTTAGTCAGTACGTTTGATTCCAGAGATTATGCCCCTACTTGTAATTTGACACCATGGGGTGATATTTCACAATACCCTACAATGAATACCTAGATCGAAATCGCCCTATATGATCTATATTGATGGTCTTCATATATTTTATGTACGTCGATTTCTTAGAACTTCTACGACACAAAGTTTTCGAGTACACTGCCATCAGTCTAACTAATCAGATTTCTGGAGGAAAATCATATAGCCCATTTAATCTGAAGACATACAAATTGAAATCTACGCAATGGAACAGACTTCGAGAAGACTTCCCGGTTACCAAAAAGTATTCATATTTGGCGAATGCTGCAATCTCTCCAATCCCAAGTCAAGTTGAGTACGCAGTATCGGAATTTTATAAAGAGAACATGTTCTACGGAGGAACTCGCTGGCAGAAATGGATTGACAATGTTGAAGAAGCTCGAAAAATGTATGCTTCCTTTATTGGGGCTCGTTTCGAAGAAATCGCGTTCACGCATTCAACAAGCGAGGGGATGAATATCATAGCTCACTTGCTTGCTCACCGTGGCCGTGCAATATCAAACGATTTGGAGTTTCCGTCTTCAAATCTACCGTGGATCAACAAGGGAGCAGATATGACAATAGTTCAATCTCAAAATGGGACGGTACCCATTGAGCGCATTCGGAAGTCAATTGAAAGAAAAACTCGAACGATCATCACCAGCCATGTCCAATATTCGACAGGATTCAAGCAAGACTTGGAAGCACTAAGTGAGATCTGTAATGAGAAGAACCTCTACCTGGTGGTCAACGCAACCCAGTCGATCGGAGCATTGAAATTCGATGTCAGAAAATTTGGGGTTGACTTTACAGTAGGTAATGGTCACAAATGGTTGCTTTCTTCCTTTGGAATTGGAACACTATATATTCAAAGTAAATTGCTCGAAAAGGAATCAGAACTGAATCCCCCTTTCTTCAGTCAATTTGGACAAGAGAATAAAGAGCATTTTGACAACGTGAAAATTAGAATGTCCAAGAACGCTTCTAAATTTGAGATCAGTTCGCCGCATTTTCCAAATATAATTGCACTAAAGGCAGCTGTTAGATACATCTCTAAAATTGGCATTCTTAGGATCGAGGAAAGAATTCGTTATCTTACACAATATTTAATCGAAAGGCTTGCTGAATTGAAAATTCAGATCCTTTCTCCTCTTGCAAACTTACATAGATCTGCCATTATTGTTTTCAAGAGTAGTTCACCTGAGCATTTGGTCGAATATCTAGGGAAAAAGCATATAATAGTATCTGCGCGTGGGGGAGGGATTAGGGTATCACCTCATTTTTACAATAACGAAGGCGATATTGATAGACTGATCTTAGAATTGAAGACCTATCACGCATGATTTGTACTAAATAGGCGTAACAAATCATTTCCCCTATGCTTTTGAATTTCCTGTTCAGTCATATGTACTGCGGGTCTCCTTTTTTTCAGTAAGGCCTGATTGTTACCTACAACTCGGACTAAATCAAGCGCCTAGACCCAATGATTGGCCAGAAAGATGGAGACTTGGATCGTGAAGGCGTGTAATTCACGATAAAGCAAATTTAATAACGATAAATGGATAGATAATCAAGCAAATTGCGGATTGGTTCATATGAAATTCCTGAGATTAGATTTAATTCAGGGGCTTTCAACGACATCAAGAAGATATATGATAATGTCAAGAGTGTAGATCGACAGATTCATGCCAATGATCTTGCTCTCTTGTTAGGATACAAGACACCAACAAGTGGAGGCTTTTACAGGAGAATAAATAGTCTTATTAGCTATGGGCTACTTGAGGGAAGAGGAAAATTTAGAGTCACAAAAAATGGTGAAGATATCATATACCCACGTGACGAAGAGCATCGAAAACAATTGTTTCGCGAGTCGGTATTAAGAGTATCCCTATGGAACGAATTCTACAAGAAGTTTAGGAGAGATCTGCCTGAAAACCTTTGGCTCGAGATTAAGGATTTAACAGGAGTTTCATCCGCGGAAGCTCAGAGCGTCGAAAAAGAGGTGAGAAGATGGTACCTCAATGATACAGAACAAATCGCAGAAGAGCATTCATTGCTATACCTATCCGAAAAACCACACGGAAATATCGACAGTGAATTCAGTGAAGATACACGTATGATCCCAAAATACCAAAGTATTCCACCAATAGATTCCATTGAAATCGAGGAAATCCCTTTTGCAGGAAAGTACGCTATCAAGAAACCCGCAAACGAAGATATACGAAAATCATGGGAGAGACTGAAAAGATATATGGATATTTATCTCGAGGACTTTACAGAAGAATCATCGAGCGTAACTTGGGATAATAAGACCTCGGAAGCTAGTCTAGAGTAGAAAGGTACTTCCCTTATTTTTGCAAAGAACCTTTTGGTAAAGGAGAGGTTGCATTTAAGCAACAAAAGCTAGGGTACAAAATACTCATTTATTGTCCTAACCAAATCATCATTTGAGATCGGCTTCCGGATAATCTTATCTGGTGATACTTCTTGAAATACATGTTTTCTGTACTCATCATAATACATATCACCCGCAGTCAAGAAGCAAACCTTCACATTCTTGTCTTTTTTTCTTAATTCTTTGTACAGCTTGAATCCGTCCATTTTGGGCATCACTATATCTATAATTATTAGATCGTATAGGCCCTCTTGAAAATTTTCCAATGCAGCAAGTGAGTCGTTAAACGAGTCTACTTTGCAACTGAAAGTTGCATCATGATGCATCCCTTCCAAAATTATTTTAAATAGGAAGGTGACATCCCTCTCGTCATCAACTACCATAATTCTCCTCAACTTGCCTAAATCCCTGTTTTTGATCGGGCAGTTCAACACAACATTGGCGGTTTTTGTGGTCCTCGAAGACATTTGCGTTTCAGTTAATGCTTCCGCCCTAATTAGATCCGTATCATGTTCCAAACTTCGAATATGTTTATCAGTTATGGCTTTATCGTACTGGGCCTGGTTTAGTTCTCTGTACACTGGGATTCCTCCTGCCGATAACTCAGACGCAAAAATGAGCTTTTTCATCCCGACGGCGTGATTTGGTTCTACTGCCTCATGAATGCCACTAACTATCATTAGCCACAACTTGAACAGTAATCGAGGAATTCGCATAGTACTTTATCCCCATTTCTCTTCTTACATCTTGCTTATTGCTGATGTGAATTTATTAGGATATAATATTACAAATAGTAATATGACGCTAGAAATGCTATTTCTTAACAAATGTCCTATGTTCTAAGGTGCTTTCTTTAAGAAGTGATAAATAGATGGCTTATCAATAAATAGATTAAAAGGTTGTAGATAGTTTATGTATATTATTGATTTCGAGTCGTTCTATAGTATAAATTGCGTCTCAAACGGTCCCAATCTAGAGGTCACTAGACAATACACTCTTTTTTATGTTAATCGTGTCACAGTTTGCAGTGCCTGGCATGATGTTGGAGTTGGGTGAGTCCAGCATATGACACAGAGAATAAAACATGAATTTACAAAGTTCAGACCGGATAGTGCGCACAAGAGAATAGCAATCTTAGATGATGATAAGGATGTTACTACTACTTTCAGAACAATTCTAGAATCAGATCTTATTTCGAGGCGCGAAATAGCATTTAAGTTCATAGTATATACCTCTAATAATCCTGCGCAATTTGTGGATGTCTTTGAGCCCGGATTTTACGATTTGTTGCTCATTGATATCAATATGCCAGGGATGGATGGATTTGAAGTAAGTAGAAGGCTTCTAGAAGTAGATTTGAATTTGCGGATTTGCTTCATGACTGCAGGTGAGATAAATTATCGAGCATTGAGAGAAATCCATTCTATCCGAAGTGTAGGATGTTATATTACGAAACCAATTTTAGCGAATGACCTGATAAACAAGGTCAGAATGGAATTAGAATAGTCGATATAAAGTCAATGAAGATACTTTGGCAATAGAAATTCATGCTAACGGTTTTGGCAGTATTCAAGCGAGAAATTAAATAGTCTTTAAATGATTCGCAATGTTATTCCAATACAAAGGTTTCAATGCTTACTTTTGTTCCGACGTCGGATTAACGCATAGTTGGCACTAGGTAGGTTATTACCAAAATTCCATTCCGAATTAGCTAATTATGCGAAGTGGGGCCGTAGCTCCATTTACAAACTGAAATAGCCCGTTTACAACTGTTAGCTGAGTAAGTATTCTTGTAAACAGAACCGAAGTCCAATTCGTTAACGTTAACAAAGTGTATTGAACACTTTTATCAGATCGACACTTATTTGCTACCCCTCTACGTTCACTTAATGCTTACTATTGTTGACAGTTCTTGACTGACAATTAGTGTCAAAATGTTTTCCCTAGCAGGCACTGTTAGTCTCTCAGGATTGTCAATCTGGTTGTCAGTATTAATGTAGATAAATGGCTGGTAAATGTGATACACCCCTTAATCACAAGAGGATTTATATTGTTTTTTGCGATGGGCCGGGTCGGATTCTGAACAGATTTGACGCTAATAAATGGCCCGGGGCAACAACTGAACCACTATTGCTTCGAGCATAGAATCATTTCGGCTGACATTAGTGACACAGAATTTCTTCACAACAATCAAAAAAAATGATTAATCTGTTTGAAACTGTGTCATGCCTTACCTTTCAGTTTATTAAATACAGACCTAGCGCCATCCTTCAACTTTTCTGTAGCTTCCTTTGCCTCATGTCCGACATCAGATGCAACTTCCTTTGCCTCATGTCCGACATCAGATGCAGCTTCATTTGCCTCATGTCCGACATCAGATGCAGCTTCCTTTGCCTCATGTCCGACATCAGATGCAGCTTCTTTTGTCTCATGTCCGACATCAGATGCAGCTTCTTTTGTCTCATGTTCAGTATCGGTATTCATTTTCCTACCTATTAGGTACCCAACGTCGTATAAATAGATTCGACGCTTCTGTATGGCTTTCGATCGATTGATATTGAATAAATTACTTGATTTTGACTGACAATAATGTGTCAGAATGTTTCCCTAGGGGGACAGTCAGCGGTGCCAGTCAGAATTATTCAAAATATTTCAAAATGCTATCTTTTTACGTCCTAGATCGGACTTCATCCGTTGTAATACGTTCTCAAAGATTTGCCTATGTGAGTTCAACCATCATTTAGAAACCTGTTCAATTCAGTCCATTTAAAATGGATCCAAATACACTCAAGAAATGGTTGTCGTTCTTGCCTAATCCACTGTTGTTCAATCTAGCCCACGTCGAAATTTCCAGTCTTTGACTTGTTGTAGCATTCTTCAATCGAAAGCCCAAAGCTTAGACATTGATTGATATGAGTACAATTTAGTGACGGAACGTCAATTAGGTTACGACCCGAACATATTTTCTGAATTTCATCGAGAGTAAATGCTGTCTGATTCAACTTTGGTATGGGCCGGGTCGGATTCGAACCAACGACCCCCGCCATGTCAAGGCGGTATCTTAACCAGGCTGGACCACCGGCCCTCTTGTGAATTTCAATGGCCGGCCTAAATATATGTTCTCAGAAAAGCTTAGATTGACGTTTTGACGTTTTGAATTAGCATAGATACTGCCTGTACTAACAGTATAAATCTCGCTGACTGT
>JAATVP010000055.1 GCA_014523625.1 Nitrososphaerales archaeon TH5896 | reverse complement strand
TGGGACAGTATTACCCGTCATATTAACCAGAGATCAATTAGTGAATTTACACTCTTAGGTTGCGACTGCAATAGCGGCTTTTAGTGGCAACAATTCAATTGATCGAAAATGACGAATTGGGACTGGCATAATCAAATATCAACCCCTGCTCATCAGAGTTAAGCCACCAAGATAACATAAGTATTTTACACCTGCATATTCTAACAGTAGTTGAATATGAGATGACGGACGTGAAAATTAGAGAGTTGGATTGGTATTTGCGAGATCATCTCTTTAGGCAGTCAAATAAAGGAAGACTAGAATTTAAACAGAGAATGCTTCCGTCAGAAATGATCAAAACATATCTGAGATACAGAAATGATGATCTTGGTGAGATCTCTCAATTAGTAGATATTGTGGTTGCCAATCTCCTCCATCATCACGTCATAAGAATGAATGATAGTCATTCATTGGAGCTACGTGGCACTTTGAGACGTCTTCAATGTTCCAAATGTTACTATATATCTTATCTTGCAGAAGCGGAGGAGCTAGCTTGTTTGAGATGCAGCTCAAGGACTTTAGCTGAATTTCCTAATAAGAGGAT
Organism: Nitrososphaerales archaeon TH5896; assembly: GCA_014523625.1. Classification (GTDB taxonomy): domain Archaea; phylum Thermoproteota; class Nitrososphaeria; order Nitrososphaerales; family Nitrososphaeraceae; genus TH5896. The sequence goes on along the minus strand of JAATVP010000055.1, from coordinate 15,433 downwards.
AAAGCGTTCTGAACAATGATCTATTTGCATTTTTCGATAGTGTATTTATTTCCATGCGGATATGACTTCAAAAACGGATTTTTGAAGTTCTGACAACAATGATACGCATCTTCGATTTTACGGCTCATCAATCAATCTTTCAAATTCAAATCTAATCTCAAGTAGAATCAATCCCCCCAATCATTGAGAATATACAAATCGAAAGATGTCGTTCATAATGGCCAAATAATCTCATTGTTCCAGAAAGAAACATTCAAACCAGCCACTAGCTCGTCTAGCAACTTCTTCTAGTGCACCCTCCTCTTCAAATAGATGTGTTGCATTAGGTATTAAGATAAGTTTCTTCTTTTTTTCGATCCGTGTAAGCATCTTTAGCGCATCTTGATTAAGTTCAATTACTGTTTTATCATTTCCTCCTACTATTAACAGTGTTGGAGCTTCAATCTGATCTAATACCTCTTTACCGGCTAAGTCAGGTCTACCACCGCGCGATACGATCACGCTTATCACATTTGGACGAGCAGCAGCAGCTACTAGTGCTGCTGCTGCCCCTGTACTAGCACCAAAATATCCAATCTTCAAATTTTTCAATTCAGGATTTTGTAAAGTCCAATCGGTACAGGAAATTAGTCTATTAGCTAGCAATGCGATATTAAATCTATGTTCCTTCGTAAGGTTATCCACAGCTCCCTCCTCTAGTGTAAGCAGATCAACTACAAGTGTAGCAAGACCGACATCATTCAGCACGTGTGCAACATACTTGTTTCTCGGACTATGTCTACTGCTACCGCTTCCATGAGCAAAAATAACAATACCTTTTGCAGTGGTACCAGAGGTGGGAAGAATTAGATCACCTTCAATCACATCCTTTTGGTTAATTTTTATTCTTACTCCGCTGTTACGAGAATGGAAATTATTTTGCTCTTCCAACCCTAGCCGACCACATTTTTTAACATTCCATCTACTTATATACTAACTCTGCATAATGGCCTGTGCTAATTATTCCTTTGACCTTGCAGTAGTTCAAGCTACATTCACAATCCGAAAATAGACTGTGAATTGTAGTGTTTTGGTCCCTGATAGGTGAATATGCTTGATTAATTTAACGAGAGATCAAAAGGAGTCACCAATTGAGACGCCATGATTTGATGTTAAATTATAGCTAAATTCATTCACAAGATATTATTGCTTACTTTCCCCTCTCCTAACGCCAGTTTGAGCGTTAAAGAAATGTAGTTTCTCATGTGATATTCCTAATGACATATGTTGGCCAACTGACAAATCTTGGCGTGTATCGGTCATCATACTATTGGTAAGTACTTTCATACTATTTTTACCTATATTCACTTCCAAAACTGTATCATCGCCTAACATTTCAACAAAAGACAAGATACAGTCAATGGTTAGATCTGAACGTTCCTGATCGTTTCTAATGTGAATATCGCGTGGTCTGATCCCAAGCGTTACTTTCGCAGGAGACTCTCCCTTTCCATACAATCGATCAAAAACATTTCTTAAGGCGCCGGATTCTGATCTGACCAGAAAACTACCTGATATTTCAAAAAGTAAATGAGAATTACTACGACTTACTTCACATTCGAGAAAATTCATTGGTGGACTTCCTGTAAATCCAGCCACAAATGTATTAGATGGTTTAGAGTACACCTCTTGTGGTGTGCCTACCTGCTGAATTAACCCATGATCCATGATAGCAATTCTATCGGCCATACTCATTGCCTCGATCTGATCGTGTGTGATGTAAATAGTAGTGATCCCTACTTTCCTTTGCAGTTTTTTTATTTCTGTCCTCATGTATGCACGCATCTTTGCATCAAGGTTGCTTAGAGGTTCGTCCATTAGGAAAACCTTGGGTTCACGAACTAATGCTCTTCCCAATGCAACTCTCTGCATCTGTCCCCCACTAAGCTCCTTCGGTTTTCGATCGATCAATTGTGAGATTTCTAGGAGTTTGGAAATCTTTTCTACTTTTTTCCGAATATTACCTTTAGATTCCTTTCTCATCTTTAAAGGAAATGCTATGTTATCATAGACCGACATATGAGGGTAGAGAGCATAGTTTTGAAACACCATAGCAATATCTCTGTCTCTTGGAGGTAAACCGTTGACTAACTGATCTCCTATGTGGATGGTCCCACTGCTTGGATCACTAAGTCCTGCTATGCATCTAACTGCGGTAGTTTTTCCACACCCAGAGGGGCCAAGTAGAACCATAAATTCACCAGGATCAACTTCTAACGAAAAGTTATCAAGCGCACTAACATTTCCAAAATTCTTGGTTAAATTTTCAATTCTAACACGCGTGGACATGGATATACGTGTTCGCCCTTTCCAGGACGGTACAGATTAAGTATCTCACTTATTAGTATTTGATTAGTGGGTTACCATTGAAATTCTATACTCACTCAATTGAAATTCTCGTAGATGAAAAAAATTGATTCATGTTTGGACCCACCCACGTCGTCGTTTTGACCTCTGAAATCTATTCTGCGGTGGCAATAGGCCCATTTCAATCGTTTGTGCCTATTTTTGCCAGTCCGTATGTAGGTTCTAAATTCCAATCTGGTACCTATTAATGAGACTTGCTAACAGATAGAATTCTGATTTCATTGATTTTCTAAAATGTTATTCCGCATTTCCCAGGGAGAACAAATATTCAGATTTATTACATAAAAATCCCAACCGCGCTGAAAAGAAATCATGTAATAATTTTTGAATACATGAAGATTAGGACAAGTAAACCTGCGTCATAAGCAATTATTTGAAATAAACCACTATCTGGGGGGAATCATTTTGTTGACAACAACATTTAAAAAGATGCAACGTCTTTTTTGTTTCTAATGAATATTTTATACATTAATAAGAAAATGGTGTTTATACTTGGTTCGGCCTTCCTAATTAGCGTAATTTTTACAGGATTAGTTAATTCCTTGAATGCCCAAAAGGAACAAGTCACTCTAACTGCCATAGTGGCTGAACCGAAAGAGCGGTGGGACATTTTGTTTGATAATGCCACAAAGAAACTTAATGAAAATCATCCCGATAAGGATATAACGATAGATTACAGGGTCCTTCCTTATGATGCAACACGCACGCAGATACTCACTTCGATGGCTGGTCAAACACCGATCGATCTAATTTCAGTAGACCAAATATGGTTAGGGGAATTTGCTGAGGGAGGTTTTTTGACTGATCTTACGCAGAATGCGACTTCTTGGGGAAGAGAGGGTGACTGGTACCCCGTCAACTGGGAAGGAGGAAAGTATGAGGATAAGATCTATGGTATATGGGCGTGGACTGACGTACGAGCGTTATGGTACTGGAAAGATCTTTTGAATGATGCCGGTGTGGATCCAAGCACTCTTGAGACTTGGGATGGATATCTGTCAGCTGCTCAGAAGCTTAATGATGCCCTAGGTCAACAGGGAATTCAGGGAGCTCATCTAGTTGGTGCAAGTCACTCGCCCGACATGTGGTACCCATACCTATGGATGTTAGGAGGAGATATACTGGAACAAAGAAGCGGACATCCGACTAAAGGAACTTACTGGTTCCCAGCCTACAACAGTACTGAGGGTGTACAATCATTAGAGTTTATAAAGAGACAGGTAGACGCAGGTATCAAGCCACAAGTCAATCATTTTTGGGGCCAAGAGTTTGCGGATAAGAAGTTCGCTATGATGTTAGAAGGTACCTGGTTATTGGGCACTTTCCCCCGTGAGCAATGGGCTGGTCTCAACCAGAGTGTGGGTATGATACCAATGTTTCCAGTTCCAACTGAAGGAAATAAATCTGCCACCATGATGGGAGGATGGATTCTAAGCGTTCCCGAAACGTCTCAGAATAAGGAAATCTCTTGGGAATTACTTACACTGTTGGTGGATCCCGAAATCCTGGCACCTATGCTCGAAAAAGAAGGCTATCTACCCACGCAAAAGCCGATTGCTGAAGGACCCTATTCTCAAAGCCTTAATGCTACAATACCATACTATTCAGACATGATTTCCATGATTCCAATTGGCCATAGCAGACCAAATATACCAGAATACCCCCAGATTGCCGATAATATTCGCGAAGCAATAGATGGGATTTACTTTGGCGGCAAGGATCCAGATCAGGCACTGCAGGAAAGCGCCATCAAATCAGCTGAGGTCCTTGGCTGGTAAAAGGCATACCCTTTCAAGCAGCTTTCAACAACAGCCACTAATTCGTGGATATCTCGAGAAACGGGTACAGATAATGGTACAGCGAAAACCAATATTTTTTTGAATACGAAATATGGCCCAAATCTCCAAGTTACAGCCATATCTTTTTCTCGCGCCATCATTTGCAATACTTCTTGCATTTCTTATTTTTCCATTATCCTGGAATATTTACATCTCGCTACATGACGTAAGTCTTACCACACTGCTCAAGGACTGGGAATATGTAGGGCCTGAAAACTTCGTTACCCTTTTCAACGATCCAAATTTCTATACTTCACTGAAAGTAACGTTAATGTTTGTTGGAGGATCCGTGGCTTTGCAGTTTGGTGTAGGGTTGTTGATGGCAATTGTCTTGAATCAACAGATTCGAGGTTCAGGTGTGTATAGAGCAATCCTGATTATACCATGGACGATATCCGCCGTTATAGCTGCATTCTCTTTCAAATTCATTCTTGACGATAATTTCGGTATAATGAATTACATTCTGAACCAAATGGGAATTGAATCAGTTGGATGGCTTTCCGATCCCAATATTGTAGTATGGTCACTCGTAATCGCAAATATGTGGTACGGAACGCCATTTACCTTACTGTTTCTAACTGCGGGATTACTATCCATAAATCCTTCCTTATATGAGGCGGCTCGAATAGATGGAGCATCTAAAATGCGCTCTCTTTTTCATATTACATTACCATTATTGAAACCGTTTATGATAATTAATCTTATACTAATTACTATGTGGTCAGTAAACCTCTTTGATATACAATTGATAATGACCGGGGGAGGACCATTGTTTTCAAGTACCACAGCATCGCTATATATGTACAGGCAGGCGTTTGAGTTTGGATTGCTATCTAAGGGTGCTGCTGCAGGTATTATCCTGATCTTGATAAATTTAACAGTAGCGATTGTATATGTAAAATTTCTAAAGAGATAAAGTATTGAGAACCCAAAAATGACACAAGACGGAAGCAAAAACGGAATTCACAAATTTACTCGCTATTTCAGGTCAGCTGACAAAACTAATCGCGAAAGCACAAGATCAACTTTAGGTGAGAGGTTGATACTTTATGGCTTAATAGCTATTTTTCTTTTTATTACATTTTCTCCAATAGTTTGGATATTTTCAACGTCATTGAAGCAAAATCAAGAAGCAATGAGTTTCCCCCCTAAGTTAATTCCAGAAGATCCTACTCTCGAGAATTTTGTTTTCGTGTTGACTGATCCTGCACTAGTTCAGAGCTTATCAAATAGCTTTATCGTAAGCATAGGAAGTACTCTCTTAAGTGTGACAGTCAGTGCACTAGGGGGCTACGCATTTGCACGATTTGAATTTAAAGGCAAAAACCTGATCATTAGTATCATTCTAGGACTTTTTATGATTCCCGTAGTTATTAACATAGTACCTCTTTACATAATGTTGGCCGATCTAGGCTTACTAAATTCTTTATTTGCACTGATGTTGACCTTTCAAATACTCATTATTCCTCTGAATATACTGTTGCTGAAGAGCTATTTCGAAACTATACCCAAAGATCTTGAGGAGAGCGCTCTTCTAGATGGATGCTCAAGGTTAGGAGTATTGCGTAGAATCACTATCCCTCTATCAATGCCTGGATTTGCTATCGCAGCCGTTCTCTCCTTTAGATTTGCATGGAACGAATTCATTTTAGCTGTGGTGCTTGCAAATCATCCTGATTCAACAGTATTCCAGGTTGCATTGTACCAATTTATTTCATTGTATAGGATTGATTGGGGGTATTTAAGTGCTGGAATAACGATTGCTATAATCCCCGTGCTTGTGTTAATGCTCAGTTTCCAGAAAAATATGGTCAGAGGGCTAACATTGGGAGCAATTAGAGGATAGCTAGTGGTTTATGAATATAGTCCCTTTTGCTGAACAATGTTGCACATGTATGTTCCTTTGTTGTGATGCTACTAATAATAAACCTGAATTACATCCTGACATCTACATCAGCAATATTGTGTTACAATTTGGTTCTTCATATTAGCATACCTAGAAGGTCTAAGTATTTATTATGTATATTCTACGTCAGCCTCAGCCTGATTGATTGAATTCAAAATCAGCCTGTTTTGACCGACGAACTATAGAAAAAAATACCAGTCATTTAAGCTACGTTGATTGGTGCGTATTAAGGTAAGTGAAGAATCTGGTTTAATTGTGCATCCAGTATGCAGATTCCCCAGAAATACATACTGGAGCCAGTCTAGAGGAACTTACTAGGATTAAATCATTATCATAACCTTCAGTAGGTCGCATATTCATGACCGCTAGTATCACATCTTCTTTTCCCTGTTTACTTTCGTTTTCTAGTCTTGTTTTTTTGCTTTTGCTTGCTTCCTCGAGTTTCGTTCTAGTTTCTCGACGAAATCTTATTTTTTCTTTTCTTCCGTTGTACCCTTTAACTCTTCCTTCCCCTCCACTTGTACTTTTGCTAAAAAAGGGCCCCAAACAGATTCTATCCATTGTTGATTCAATTTCTGGAAATGATTGAGGTACTGGGTGTATAAATTGTACATATTTTCATTAACTTTGACCAAATCTCGATATAGGTCATTCATTCTACTAATGTTTCGTGACGCTTCTTCGAATAAGTCGTTAAGCTTTTTCATTTTATTGACATAGTCATTGTAGTATTCATTCATACTTTCATAACTTTTTACATACTGGTTGTACATATCAGTCCAAGACATACACATTGTTCACCTGTACAAAGGTAACGTTATCGGATTACTTATGGCTTGTGTTTTAATTTTGCCTCAGTTTATGACAGTGCAAGAAGTAGGTTGAATCCGTTGGCATTCCAGGCCGATAGCAATAGTTGAAGTTTGGTCGAATCAAGTATAGATGCAAAAGTTAGTGATCTAGTCCAGTTATGATATCAAGAATCCGAATTTAATAAAGGTATAAGTATTCACGAGATAAAGTCAAGTCCTAGACCTTGGTGGGAAGTCCTGAAATTTTTCACATAATCGTCGAATACATAGTAGTAATTATCGAAATAATTGTTGCAATTCTTGTATCTGCAATAGTTATTATTACATTAGCTAAGTTAGTCGAGTTGCTTCTCTCTAAAATAAGGAAGGAGCAGCGACGAGTGTATGTTCACAAAATTGTGGCAAGAATGTTAAGGGGCCTTCTCATCTCATTAGATTTCTTGATCGCCGCTGATTTACTCCAGACTATTTTAGAGCCGACACTAGAAGAAACTGCAGTGTTTGCATTGATCGTAGTGCTAAGAATACTACTAAGTTGGTCCCTCTCAAAAGAAATAGAGATGGATGCTAAGGAGGAATCGAATACGAATAAAAAAGATATTTGAATAGTTCTCTTAGAAAGATATTTTCGATGTAGCTCTAGACAACAACAATAAATCTCAGGTTGGATTTGGTACGAGATATGGTACTGATCTAATGTGCGTAAATGGTGTCTGCTCATTGCAGTCCACCTTATTCGTTTTCTTATACAGAAATTATTCGATTGGAACTGCCATCATGCCACATAATCTACATGTCAAGATCATCAATTGAATATCGCATTGATACGCCTCAAATGCATTATTGTTAGATATACTTCTTAATTACTATCGGCCGTTTTGCTAGCCTGACTTCGCTTATACTCTTCAAATCCATCTAGAGCATCATTGTATCCTCGTTCAAGCAATAGCTTTATGGTTTCGGAGGAGAAATCAAAGGTCTTGTTTGAAATAGTGTCAAGATCGTTCTCCCTGTTAACGCGGATTATTTCATCTATCTGAAATCTTCCTTCAAGTATGTCTTGGAATCGTCTTGGCTTCAAAAACTCACCATGGAAATTTGTTTCCCGGCTCAAAAGATTTGCAAGAAAGTTCTTGTCCACTCCTTTTTCCTCTGCAACTCTTAATAGCTCCCTTGTCAGATCAATAAAATCAGATATTAACAAGAGAGCGGCCTCCTCTAGATGTGTCCTATCTGAAAAAGTTATATCATTGTTCCTGTTGATAACACCATCCCTATCGGTTGGAATCTCTGTCTGTTTTTTGGGATGTAAATTTATTACGCAGATCCCTAATCGAGGAACACTATCCTTTAATCCTCTTACCCTCCACCAATATTGCCTATGCAATAGAACTAGTTGCATTAGCGGAGTATTGGTCATAAGGCCTCCATCCCAAAAATAACGCATACCTTTCCTGTAACCTCTGGCGTTCACAGTACTGAGTGTCTGAACGCCAACCTGTGGAGTACTCGTTGGTTCAGCAGAATAACTTTCAACTTCCATTTTAGCAAAATCAAAATTGACTGGAAATGATCCACTTGCCATGACTTGATCTGAGGTGATCCCGTCGTCATAATGTACAACATGTTCAAATCCAACTTCTCTATTGTTGTCGGTAAGGAATCTTCCGTATTCTGTTTTTCGTGTTCCGTCATCTTTAGGATAACTATCGAATGTAACGGGGATTCCATCCGCAACGTCGACTGCCACCAGTAAGAGTCTTGGCTGATTGTCTTCCTTACTAGTAGCTATTGGAAATTTTGCAAACCGTTCAAGACTCCGTCTTAGAGGTTCGTTACTATAACGATACCAAGTGTTTTCGGAGTCGTAAAATCTACTGTCACGAGTAGGCCTATGAGGATAAAATACATTCGGTACTCCAAATATTGCAAACTCCTTAGCTGAAAAATACCTTCTTGCTGCTTCTCCAGTCGCAATCTCTCTATTGATTGCATGCCAATAATCCCACCAAGGTTTAAAAAAGGGATTAGTATCCGCCATCGATTCTTTGGAGAGATAATTCCAGAAATCAATGAGTCTCTCAGCTGACCCCTCGTAAGTATGATTCTCCACGACATAACTTACCAATACTGCAGCGTTAATAGCCCCAATAGAAGTGCCTGCAACTATATCAAAAGTGGACCTTCCTTTCCTTCCTTCTTGGGTGTCTTTTTCGGAGAGACGCCTTGTAAGCTCCAGCTTCATACGCACCAAGAGATCCCCCTCCTTGAAGTACTATCGCTCTTTCCTTCTCTGGAATATCCATTTTCTTATTCAAGTCGCAAGTCTGCCATTAAGAAGTTAGAAGAGCTAAGGTAAAAAATCTTGTGATAATGCAGTAGACGCGAAGCATCTGAGCTCATTAGGTAAGGTGCACTTCGTCATTTGAACGAAGTCAATAAAATCTCTGGGACTTAGCCACATAATGAGGAGCATTATCAACATCTAGTTTCACTTATGTAGGGACAACGAATCTACAATATACAATACACAGACGTGGATATATTCGGTTGATAAGAATTCACCGAAACAGACGTAAACGATCAAAATAAAAAAAATTATTCGCTAGAATTGAACATTGCGAAATCTAGCTTCGGGAATTTTATCTATTATCTTTTTTAGTCTTTACACGCTCTCTAGCTTTCTTTATGACTTCAGCTGTCTGAGGAGCTGCCTCTTTCATGTCTTCCACCGTCTGTCTGAATGATTCGGCTGCTTCATTTGCTGCAGCTACGGTTTCGTCTAATGTCTTGGCAGTATCCTTGATCATTCCCCTCTCCTTGAGATCTTTAGATATCTTACTTATCTCTATTGTAGTATCTCTCATGGTAATAGTAGCTTCATGAACAGCTGCAATCAACTCATCAATCGCTCCGGTCTCACGTAAAGCTCGTACGGTATCCCTTATACTTGCCGAAATATCTCTTATCGTACTTGCGACATTCTTTATTGAGTCTATTTTTTGTTGAATATTTGGATCAACAGTTGACGTTGTTGTTGTTGTAGTTGTTTCTGAGGTGGCTTCTGAGGTGTTTGAGGCCTCAACCTCTGCCTCTGCTTCTGTTGCTTCATCAATCATATCCGAAGCGCTAGCCGTGTCGCTTGCTCCGCTCACACTACTTGGTCTTGTCGTTCCTTTAGGGTATGTCATTCCGATATTACTAGTACGTTAACATTTATATAAAATATTTCTTTGTCTCATGTTTTCCACATCACTAGGTAATCACTAATGGCTACCCGTCTACTTTTTAGTTATTACGGCTTAAGGGACAGTACAGGTTCTCAATCACTGTGGTAACTGTCCTCTGTATGCTAATGCTGTATTTAGGTTATATAATTCCATTTTATAAGAAGAACTTACTATAACAATCGACTATATGATTTAGTTATCGGGAAATACTATAAACCGAAAAGAATCACGAAGAAGCTAGTATATGTAATTATGGCTTCTTATCCCTGACGATTACAATATATCATCTGAATCATTCAAAACTGCAGAACCATTACCACATGACTATGGAATATTTTTATTCTCGATAATTTCGGGTAACTAACTAGGATCACGGATAAGCTTAAACCTCAAAAGGAAACTTGATTTATTACAATGATGCAATTACTGAGGAGAATATTCTTCAGTTAACGACCTCTAAGTATTATTTTGATCTTTGGTAACCCATAGAAAGACTTGGCATTACCTTCAAGACCCCTATGTAAGTACAACAAACTTAAATATTGAATAATTATAATCATGTTGATACAAGTATGGCGCTTCAAATATCACAATATATGACTTGTACTATCAGTAGAAATCAAATTAAGAATTGGGTAGTGATCATGTCTATAGCAATTTCATCTTTCTATGTTATTCTGTCATATAATGAAGATGTTACAGCGCAATCGACAACTACCGCCGATAACGAGTTTATGAATAACTTTATTGGATTGACAAATAAGTCAGGTGCATTAACAAATTCATATCAGCAGGAAGTTGGAAAATGGGAAAATAATGAGTACAGTGATACTACGATTATGATGATAACTAATGATACCATAGTACAAATAAATAATCTGATTGATGATACAAATAATCTACAGGTACCAGAAAAATTTAAGGACGGGATTTCATTATATACGAAGAGCTTGGAATCAGAACGGGACAGTTATAAACAGTTCGGTGACTTTATCAAGACAGGAAACCCCGCACTAAATGAAACATCAACAGATCTTCTAACTGATTCACTGAAATATGAAATAGAAGCATTTAAATCGATTCAAAATCCGCAATAAATTATACATATCGGTTATGAAGGGCAAAAATGACTACTGAAAGTTATGAGATTAAAAAGCAGGTTAGTATCGGTACTAAACTTATAGTGATCGGAGGTATTTTTTTCGTGATAGCATTTGTTGTCCACGGTAGCCAGCCTAATTTGGGATTCGAAGAACAGAGCCTATTGTCTTTAGTTATAATGGCAAGTATGCCCGTTTGGGTCATTGGAGGAGTGTGCCTTGGAGTGGCTGCAGACAATTGGATACTATCTAGAGGTTAGCAAAAAAGGTATTGGTTTCAAAATTGTTTCCGCAGACTAGCAGTATGTGCTAGGGGGACCTTAATGCGAGCACAATTATACAGGTCTTTTAAAGTATTCCTTAGATAGCCCGCGCTAATCTCTGACGGTGAGCAACTTCGTATAATATGGCTTCATAATTTCCATATCATGTCAAATACTAATGGCATGATCGTTGTTGGAAGTGTTGACGAGATACCTCAGGGCAAGTTGAAGCATGAGGAAGTAAAGGGAAAGGAAATTGTAATTTCTAATACAAATTTATTTGTCTAACTAATCTTTTGTCTCACCAATGGTAAACTTTTGAATATCAAGAAGTTCAGCGTCAGTTACATATACGTTCCCTTCTGCATCAACATCCAGACCGTGAGGATGCAGGAATTGAGAATTACCTGTGCCTTCACTGCCCCATTTTGAAACAAACTGTCCATCAGGTAGGAACTTTTGAATCCTATGATTTTCATAATCTGGGACAAAAATACTGTTATCTGTAGTCACTATCACATCATTAAGTCCGCTAAACTGTCCTTCCCCATTACCTTTGGTTCCCCATTGGGTAACTATATTATATGAATCGGATGGGCCATTGGTAATATTGGTATTTGTCATACCACTAGAGTGTACCTTATCAACATCAATCAGGAAAAAAATGAAGCCAATACTACCAATGTAGTTCTATCATAGTCATCCCGTTTTTGAGCAATTCAATCTTTTCTCCTTATTCAAAACTGGCAAGCTAGCTATACGGAAGTCCTGAGGAGAACTCTTGTAGATTTGCTGCCATATTAGACAAATCCATACCAGCGCTAGTCCATACGATTAGTGTTTGTTCGTCACCAGTTCCACTCTGACCTCCTCTAAGGTCCTTGAAATTATACGTACTATCAATATTGAAACCTCTGTTCTCAAGATCGGTAGTGTAAGCTTGAATATCTTGTGTAGGGACCATTAATACTCCAACAGTATCAGCCGAGCTTGGAGTATTACTTGAAGAGGACGTAGATGAAGACAATGTTTGTGTCTGACCCACCACTTCTAGATTTCCAGTCATTACAAATCCTTCTTCGTAATCCTCGGTATCGGCATAGTGATAGTTACCTGTTTCATTAACTACAAGGCTTCTTACTTCAAATTCTGGAAATGAACCAGATTCATATACTGTCTCGCCTGTTGAATTATTAGTAACTACGAGGTTATGTTCATGACCTACGTCACCATTCAGCCAAATAACGTTTGTTCCCTCATTTAGGGCTGGGTTCTGAGGTATAAATGGTTGGTCTATGAATCGGTCTTCGTCCGTTTGTGAACCATGATGTCCCTCATTTGGTATCAGAATGACAAGATTCTTGATATTATTCCCAAGAACCATCCTGTGAGTTTCAAAGATAGATTTTGCACTAGAATTTTGAAATTGGTCGGTACTCGCGTTAACATTATCTTGAACTGTGGCAAATGACTTATCGACTATTTTGAGAGGTGTTAAAAAAAGTGCAATTAGCACCGTTACTGTCGACATGACCAAAAAAATGCTTGCTAATTTAGCCGTCATGTCGGACGTTTCTTACGAGCGGCTAATATAACCTTTTCTATTTTTGGTCTTTCAGTTAATTCTTTACATTAATATTCGACCGAATAGTATTACATAGTTATCTAATAGTCTGTCTATTCATTATACTACTATTATGCAGATAAATGTTCAAATTGAAAAGCTTCATCTAGTGGTTTCTTTAGATCCACTTTTTTCTTTGAAACTATTACTATCCTTTCATTATTCTCATAATTCATTACCCATTCTAATCTGTCCCCAGGTTCTAGATTCAAATATGAAACTATCCCTTGTGGTAGAGTCGCCCGTAGTGAATTTGTTCCAGCCTTTGCAACACTGACTGTACTTACCAAAGTCATATTGGAGCATTACATGTATCCTATATATTATCTATCGTACATATGCCATCAGTACGGTCGACATGCTCGAAGAAATTAATGTTATACCGCCGGTACGGTCGACAGCATTGAATTTACTTGTATATAAAAGTGAGAATACGATTTAAAGTAGAACGTACCTTCAATTTCTGTTAGGATCATCAAATATTTAACCTTCTGACTTGATAGGATAGGGCCAATCAGGTAGACAAACAGTGGCCAGTTGCCTATCTACAAAGTCTCAGAATATGATATTGGTTCATTCCAAAACAAGATCTAATGAATAAATTTTATGAAATATTTTAAAAAGGATTGACATCAATAGAATAATTATCAATACTACGAAAATTAGACGTGCTATTATGACAGATATATAATTCAAATCAGATGGAGAACTGGAGATTATTTTATAATAATGATAAAAACGTCAAGTAAATACACGTCCTTTATATACGTACTAAAGTACCTATTAGTTATAGGCAATTGGCTCATTTGAATTATTTCTGGCCAGAGACTGGACGTAGGACTTAAATACATGGTGTTCGAATATAATATTGAAAGGTGTATTTTAAGAGCACATATGTATGAAGTAACTTGTCTCCCTTGCGGGATACGAGAGCGATTTTCCGAAGAAGAGGAAGCAATCAAGCACGCATATGACCATGAGAGAGTATTAACACATAGTACCTCTAGCGGTTATTTCGTAAGCGTGGATGAAGTCTAACTTTAGAGACTTCATCTTTTTTTCTTTTTTATTTATTTATTTTCATTCTATATCCGAATTCACTTCATAGCTTGAATGGATCCTCTGTTTAGCTATTTGATAATATTTGATACTCGCCGGACCTAGATGACCACATAAGCTTGAATGAATAGTTACACCATGACGTTCAGCTTTACCTAATCAAAACTAGTATCATTACAATAACAACACACCCAGCAAACTGTTGACTATGCTCTTCATAGACCTATTATTGGAGTAAAATTCTTTGCTCGTAAAAATTTCCTCCGGCTTGAGTGCTGAATAAATTTTAATATTAAGCATTTCAAGCGGCGACGTCCACAAATTATGCAAATGAAATTATCCTGACAATCTACTCATACATCAGGAAAATCCGAAGTTTATCCAAAACCAAATTATTGACTACTCAAAGTACAAAAACGTCGAAAAGGTTGACAGACCAAATCATGCATGGGAAGTTGATTTAACATACATCCACTGTGGCATTGACGGCTAGTTCTATCTATCTATTGATGAAACTTTAAATACATACTAAATACCTTTACCGACAGTTCTAAACATGGTCTGCAAGGGCATCTGCGAGCGCCTTAGAGCGTACAAACCATCTGCACGGTTAGGACGGTATGCTGCTGGACAGAGAAGATGTCAGATATGTGAAGTATTTCTGAAATGGCCAAGTCTATCATGTCCATGCTGCGGCCATAAGTTAAGGATGAGTCCAAGAAACATGAAGCTGAAGGGGATACTGAAAGCAGGATTAGCACAACCAAACCAAACTATCGCAGGAAAATAAATCTCGTTTAAGAAAGTTCGCATTATCTTGAGATATATTCTCATCTAGGAGCTCATGATGAATTAGAGTACCGATATAATTAAAGTCGCTTCTTCCAATATCCTATAGATACCGATTTTTCTATGTCTATGTTAGCTCAAGCCTTAATACCTCTGTTGCGGGAACACCTAGACTTTGGTATCTTAAAGACATGCCTTCCCGTCATCAAAAAAAGAGAATCCTTTTCGATTGCAATGATATTTCCCATGTCATCGTTGTCACTAGAACGCACTCCTTTTAGTACCAGTCTATCCCAATTTTGGATCATTTCTGGTACATTACATAATCATAATTAATTATATAAAATGATCTGAAATCAGAAATCTTCATCATGTAAGCATGGGCAGAATGTCTCTTATTATCTTG